>CAYGVA010000019.1:0-38039 GCA_964353225.1 uncultured Leptolyngbya sp. | reverse complement strand
CTGGAAAATCGTTTTGCGACTGATGCGTTGGGATAAGCCCACCGGTCGGTTGATTTTAATGGTGCCCGCCCTGTGGTCCCTCGTTTTAGCCGCACGGGGGACGCCGCCCCTGATTTTACTGGGGGTCGTGGTGGTGGGCAGCTTAGTCACGAGCGCCGCCGGTTGCATCGTCAATGACCTGTGGGATCGCGACATTGATACCCTGGTGCAGCGCACCCGCACCCGGCCCTTGGCGGCTAAATCCCTCTCGGTGAAGGTGGCGATCGCCCTCGCCATCGTTGCGTTTCTCTGTGCCTATGGGCTGTCGCTTTACCTCAATCCCCTCAGTTTTTGGCTCTGTGTGGCGGCGGTGCCGGTGATTGTGCTCTATCCCTTGGCCAAACGGGTATTCCCGGTGCCGCAGTTGGTGCTGGCGATCGCTTGGGGCTTTGCGGTATTGATTCCTTGGGCGGCGGTGACCCGCACCCTAGAGTTGCCCACTATCTTGCTGTGGGGGGCGGTGCTGTTCTGGACCCTGGGGTTTGACACGGTTTATGCCATCCCCGATCGCCCCTTCGATGCCCAATTGGGGATCAACTCCAGTGCCCGCTTTTTTGGAAATCGCACCCCCCAGGTGGTAACCCTCTGTTTCATCGGGACGGGGCTGTTGCTCGCGGCCACGGGGGTAGCCATGGGGTTGACCTGGCCCTATTGGATCACGTTGGCGATCGCCATTGCGCTGTGGGGACGTCAGAGCTATCGCCTCCGTCAACACAAGCCCCCCCTCAGCCTCTATGGCCGCATCTTTAAGCAAAACGTCCTGCAGGGATTCATTTTATTAATTGGCATGGTGCTGGGCACCTTGCTGTAGCGTCTTGCGCCAACCTGCCGACCGAGCATCCCCATTGCCAACCCCTGCTGGCCAGCCTTCAACCATTTGTTAATGGGGAGGGCAGATCACGGCAATTTGTCCTCGCATACTTGCGGCGGCAAGATCCAGGGCGATGGCGGTGTTGTGATGTATGTGACAAACCCATTGGGCAAGTCCCGATAGCGTCATGAACATCCGCTTGGCATGTGCACTGAGCCCGCTGATGTTAAATACCCAGGCAGAATAACTGCCGTTGGTAAGGGCTTCGCCCCAGGGGCGAAGGCAGTTGCGGGTACTAGCGGGATGGGGTTGATCAAAACTGTGTCTCTGGAGAATTGTTATGAGTCAGAGCGATATCGAACTTGGCCAAAGACCCTCCGGTGCACCACCACCCTATTCAGGATGGCAAAAGGCGATCGCGGAGTACTTTGATTTTGACCGTTACAAAACCAACTTCCGCACCGAGATTTTGGCCGGGTTAACCACCTTTATGACCATGGCCTACATCCTGGTGGTGCACCCGTTAATCATGTCCGACGCGGTGTTTTTGACAGATCCAGGGGACCTGTTCCGGGAGCTGATCGTGGTGACCGGGATGACCGCCGCGATCGGCACCCTGGTCATGGGTCTCTATGCCAAGTACCCCTTTGTGCTCGCACCGGGCATGGGCACCAACGCCTTTTTTGCCTATTCCGTGGTCTTGGGATTGGGCATTGACTGGCGAGTCGCCATGGCCTGTGTCTTTCTTGAGGGGTTGATCTTTATTGCATTGACCATCACTGACATTCGTCGTCATTTAATCGCAGCGGTTCCCGCCTGCATCAAAGCCTCCACCACCGTCGGCATTGGTATGTTTCTGGCTTACATCGGCGTCAGTGGGGACACGGCCTTCGGCGGGGCGGGTCTGATTGTCGCTAACGAAGTCACTAAAACGACTTTCGGTAGTTTTGCTCAACCGGCGACACTGTTGGCCACCTTTGGTATTTTTATCTCCGCTTTTTTCATGATTCGGCGGATTAAAGGGGCGCTGCTCTGGGGAATTGCGGGTACCGCGATTCTCGGTTGGGTGTTTGGGGTGGCTGCGGCCCCCACCGGCATCATTGCGATTCCAGCGTTTCCCTCTAATCTTTTTGGTCAGGCTTTTGTGGGTCTCGGCGGCATCAACGGCAGCAACATTATTGATTTCCTGGCGGTGCTGCTGGTCTTCCTATTTGTGGATATGTTCGACACCATCGGCACCTTGATGGGGGTGGGTACCCAGGCGGGCTATATCGATGACAAGGGGGAATTGCCCCGCGCCAATCAGGCCCTATCTGCGGATGCGATCGCCACCACCGCCGGGGCGATCATGGGCACCTCTACCGTTACTACCTTTGCAGAATCGGCCTCTGGTGTCGCTGAAGGAGGACGCTCTGGCCTCACCGCCGTTGTAGCCGCTGGCATGTTTATTGTGGCGCTACTGTTTGTACCCATTTTTGAGGCCATTCCTGGTTTTGCCACGGCTCCAGCCCTATTAATTGTGGGGGTGTTGATGATGACCAGTGTCTCTAGCATCCGCTGGGGGGATCTGACCGAAGCGATTCCCGCCTTTGTCACCATGTTTTTTATTCCCCTAGGCTTTTCCATTGCTGAGGGCTTGGCGGCGGGTTTGATTCTCTACCCCTTTGCCAAGTTGGTGAGTGGCCGTAGCCATGAAGTGCCTATCGTGACCTGGATATTGGCGATCGTCTTTATCCTGCGGTTTGTATTCACCACGCTCCGCTTTGGTTGATCTTTGGCTCACCATAGAGGCGTGGTCAAATCCCCACCATTAGCGACATTCCATAGCCGTTTAAGGCCCATTTGCTGACGCGGGCGTCTGAAGGTGGCACGATCTATGGCAGTCAATCGGTGGGGTAGCCCTCCATTGTCATTGGCGTTTGCGGTCACGTCCGTTTCAGTGAGTGGTGATTGATGGGCACATTTGTAGCGCTAGATTTTGAGACGGCGGATCGAGGCCGAGACAGTGCTTGCGCGATCGGTTTGGTCCGGGTAGAAAACAACCAAATCGTCGATCGGCACCATTGTCTAATCCGTCCCCCGAGAGCGCGGTTTGAATTCACCCATGTTCATAACATCCGGTGGCGTGATGTGGCTGATCAGCCGACCTTTGGCGAACTCTGGCCAATCATCAATGACGTGCTCAGCGGGGCAGAATTTATCGCTGCCCACAATGCCTCTTTTGACAAGGGCGTTTTAAATGCCTGTTGCCTGGCCCATGGGATTGCTCAGCCGCCGCAAAATTTTGTCTGCACGGTTAAACTGGCTCGACAAACCTGGAATATACGGCCCACAAAGCTGCCCAATGTATGTGATTTTTTGGGGATTGAACTCAATCATCACGACGCCATGTCGGATGCAGAAGCCTGTGCCCGTATTGTTTTAGCGGCTGAATCTGTCTCTCACCGGAAGGGTTGAGCAGCAATTGATACGGGTATCGCTCGATTCAGGATGACGGGTGAATATTGGCATCGATCGATACCGCCTTTACCAGCCTGATATGCAGATGGGGTCAGGTTCACTGCGACCAGGACATCGTCCCCGACGGCCTGGGGTTTGCTCATAATTCCGCCGAGGATGGGGTTCGTCAGTTACAATTGTTAAGATTGGGCAGTATTTAGACATTTCCATTGCCACTACAGCGCAATCTTGCTCAATTCCTACCAACCCTTTCTACGGAACTCATGACGCTTCCTATTCGCAACGTTGCCATCATTGCCCACGTTGATCATGGCAAAACCACTCTGGTAGACGCCCTGCTCAGACAATCCGGCATTTTCCGCGAAGGGGAAGAGGTCCCAGATTGCGTCATGGACTCCAATGACATTGAGCGGGAACGGGGCATTACGATTCTGTCCAAAAATACAGCGGTTCACTACAAAGACACGCTGATCAATATTGTTGATACCCCTGGCCACGCCGACTTTGGCGGTGAGGTTGAGCGGGTTTTAGGGATGGTCGATGGCTGCATCCTGATTGTGGATGCCAACGAAGGCCCCATGCCCCAGACCCGGTTTGTGCTCAAAAAAGCCTTGGAAAAAGGTTTGCGTCCCATTGTGGTGCTCAACAAAATTGATCGCCCCCAGGCCGATCCCCACAATGCTACGAACAAAGTACTGGATCTATTCCTGGAACTCGGTGCTGATGATGATCAGTGTGAGTTTCCCTACCTCTATGCCTCTGGGATTGCGGGTTTTGCCAAAAATGAGCTAGATGACGAAAGTGCAGACATGCAGCCTCTATTTGAGGCCATCTTGGACCATGTCCCACCCCCTGTTGGTGATCCAGCCAAGCCTTTCCAGCTCCAGGTTACGACGATTGACTATTCCGAGTATTTGGGTCGGATCGTGATTGGCAAGGTTCATAACGGTGTCATCAAAGTCGGTCAGCCAGCATCTCTCTTGACCCGCGAAGGCAAGATTGTGAAGTCCAAAATCTCTAAGTTGCTGGGCTTTGAGGGACTCAAGCGCGTCGATATTGAAACTGCTTCGGCGGGGCAAATTGTGGCGATCGCCGGTTTCTCGGGGGCCAACATTGGTGAAACCGTCGCCTGCCCCGAGAACCCCGAAGCGCTGCCGCTAATCAGTGTGGATGAACCGACTCTGGGTATGACCTTTGCGGTGAACGACTCCCCCTTTGCCGGACTAGAGGGCAAATTTGTCACCTCCCGCCAGATCCGCGATCGGCTCATGCGTGAGCTAGAGACCAACGTGGCCCTGCGGGTAGAAGAAACCGACTCCCCCGATCGCTTCTCCGTCTCAGGACGGGGGGAACTGCACCTGGGTATCTTGATTGAGAATATGCGTCGGGAAGGCTACGAGTTCCAGGTCTCCCAACCCCAAGTCATTTTCCGTGAGGTGAATGGCCAACCCCGCGAACCCTACGAATTGCTAGTGCTGGATGTGCCCGAAGACGCTGTCGGTGGCTGCATGGAGCGCTTGGGGCAACGGCGCGGTGAAATGCAGGACATGCGGGTGACCGGCAATGGTCGCTCCACCCTGGAATTTGTCGTTCCGGCTCGGGGCTTGATTGGCTTCCGGGGGGATTTTATGCGCATTACTCGGGGCGAGGGGTTGATGAACCACAGCTTCCTGGAGTACCGCGCCATGAGTGGCGATGTGGAAACCCGTCGTAACGGCGCTATCACCTCCTTCGATGAAGGTACCGCCACCTTCTATGCCCTCAAAAATGGCGAAGATCGGGGCTTATTCTTTATCACCCCCGGCACCAAGGTCTATAAGGGCATGGTGATTGGCGAAAGCAATCGCCCCCAAGACGTTGAGCTAAATGTGTGCAAAACCAAGCAGCTCACGAACCACCGGGCCGCGACGGGCGATGAACTGGTACAACTGCAAGCCCCCATGGAAATGGGCCTAGAGCGTGCCTTGGAATACATCAGCTCCGACGAGATGGTGGAAGTGACACCCGATTCCATCCGGATCCGCAAACTGTCCAAGAAAAAGCTGGCCCGTCGTTAAACGCACTGCCGGTTGGCCTGGGTCACCCTGGGCGACCCCCACGATACCCGCTCCAAAGTCTATGGCTGGGAGCGGGTATCGTCTGTATAAAATGATCAGCGACGAGCATTTACACCTAAACCATGAAAAAAATCCTCCTGACCTTGGCGGCGGCGACTATATTAAGCCCTGTCGTGATCTCACCCGCCCAAGCCCAGCGGGTGGTCAATGTTAATCCCGAAGTCAATGGGCAACAGGTGCCCCCAGATGCCTCCATCTCCGGTGAATTTGATACCAGTGCCGGGGGGATTCAACCAGGGTCCGTGATGATTTTGGTGAATGGTGTGGATGTGACCGCTGAGAGTACCATCACCTCTGGGTTTTTTAGCTATCGTCCCACCACGCCCTTTACCCCTGGTGATATTCCGGTCCAGGTGGAGTACGTTGGCAATGATGGGTTCCGGCGGGTGGCCGCTTGGCAATTTACCGTTCAGGCTCCCCGTCCCCAAGTCGAAATTAGCGGGGTGACCCACAACGCCACCACCAAACCCCTCGGCGCTGGTAATAGCCTGCTCGTGACCATCAATGGCACCCCAGGGGCAAGTGCAGTGGTGTTTTTGGTTAAGGATGGGCAAACCGTGCAATCTTTAACCGCTGATGAAGTCTCTGCTGGGGTGTATGTGGCCACATTACCCGTCGCCAGCAATGCGCAACTCAACGAAGGCATCGTCGTCGCCCGCCTGACTGCCCAGGGGGAAACCACCTATGACGTTGCGGCCCAGCCAGTCGCATTTACAACCGCCACCGCCGTTACGACGGCCCCAGTCACCACCGTTCAAGATCCCAATGCTGTGCAAACAGCGGTGGTTGTGCCTTTATCTCCCGCGTTTACCAGCCACCAAGATGGCGGCAGGATTAGCGGCAATAGCTTTACCCTGGTGGGGCAAACCCGTCCGGGGGCGACTGTGAATGTGGGGGTGGTGGGCAGTACCTCGGTCTTTGGCTTAGCTAGGGTGCAACAGGATTTGCTCAGTAGCCAAGTGACTGCCGATAGTACAGGGCGCTTTCAAGTGGATGTGCCATTGGGAGTCCAAACGGGTAGCGGCACCCGCTACGACGTGACCGCTACTGCTAGCGAAGGCGGCGAACAGGCTACATCTACCCTCACCCTCACCCACCAGTAAGGATCAATTCGCCCGTTATGGGTTAACTGTTGAAACAGGTGCAAAGGGAGCCGAGATCTCGGCTCCCTTTGCATTAGGTGGACTTTCTCCTGAAACCCTCGCCCGTGATTTGAAGTCATTAATACCATCCCGGTTCACAAGCGCGTATTACGTCTGAAACAGCCATCAGGTGATTGCATCACATCCTGATTCTTCAGCAACGGGCGGACTTCACCCATGGCATATTTTTCCTGGCTTTTCCACCAACGGGGCCGATCGCACCCCTGGTGGCGACCTTTTGTGGGCATTCTGATCGGCTTGGTCTTAGCGGCTACATTTCATGGGCTGGGCACTGCGCCGGGTTGGGCTCAAGCCATTAACCAGGCCACCGTGATCGAGATTTTGGATGGTAACCAGGTCTACATTCAAAATCAGCAGGCGCGGGTCAACAGCGTGGCCCAACGGCAACAACGGGTTCACACTGCGGCTTCGCGGGCGTCGTTACGGTTTGACACGGGGGCGATCGCCCGTCTTTCGGCCAATTCCAGCTTGACCGTGGGGCAGTGCGCCCATGTGCAGCAGGGCACGTTACTGGTGAATGGTGCTCTGAATGGCTGCACCAACACTAGTGTGGCCGGGGTGCGGGGCACGCTCTATACGGTAACCGTGGCCGAAGATGGCACTGACGTCATCGAAGTTTTTGAAGGCACTGTAGAGGTTAGCCCCCGGCATATCGAGGACAGCATGACGGCTTTGCCAACGATTCTGAGGGCAAAACATCTAGGGCCGGATGCTAACACCGTCGCTAATGGGGAAACCTATGCACCGGTCGCGGTGTCTGCCGGTCAACGCTGGTCCCGAAATGTTGACACCGGTCGCACCGCTGTCGAGTTCCTCTCGGCCGATGACTTTGAGTCGCTGCTACTGGGTCCCTTAGTGGCAGGATTTGTAGACGAACTACCGGGTCTAGATGCCTTGAAGGACAGTTTTGAGCATCTTTTTCCTGATATCCCCTTCCCCGGCATCAGCGTTCCTGGGCCTCCGGTGCCCTCGATTCCAGTCCCCTCCTTCCCTTTTTAAGAGCTAGCCATGGGTCGTTTTAATCGCGGGCGTCGTTCTGAGCATCAGTCCGAAAAGCAGGCCTCTCACCCTAGGAATTCCTTTGGGTCCAAAAAGCATAAGGTGGGTCGCCAGGTTCCGGTTTGGAGCCACGGCCTGATGGGGATCTGGGTGCTGCTGGGGACCCTGGCGATCACGGCCCAATGGCCCTGGACCCAGCGACTAGAGGGCCAAGCCCAAACCATTTTGCTGGTCCTGCGGGGACCGGTGACACCCCCAGAATCGGTGGTGATTCTCGCCATTGATGAAGAGTCCTTTAGCCAAGGGTCGTTTTATCAGTCTGATCCAGACCGCTATGGTCACCTGGAACCGTTGCAAGCCTGGCCCTGGCAACGGTCAGCCTACGCCATTGCGATCGAAAAGCTAATGGCCGCAGGGGCTCGGGCCGTCGCTTTAGATGTGTTGCTGATCGATCCCAGTGTGCATGGTTCGCAAGACGATGATCGCCTGCAAGGGGTTTTGAATGAATATGGCGATCGCGTGGTTCTGGCAACCTCCTATGACCAGTCGGCCACGGCAGCAGGGTTGCTGACCCAACAGTTGCAGCCCCTGTACGATCCAACGAGTTTCCACTCTGGATTTATTAATGTACTAGTGGATGTGGACCAGCGCATTCGTTACCTACCTGATGCCATGCTGGCAAATTTGGCTCGGGATGCGGGGCAAACAACGGAGCCGATCTCCTTTGCGGCAGCCACCCTGAATGCCGCCCAGATCTCATTTCCAACACCCCAGGGCAATCAGATCCATTTCTACGGTCCGGCCAACACCTTTCCCCAAATTTCTTTCTGGAATGTCTTGGAGCCAGACAACTGGGAGCTGCACCTGGCTAACGATACGTTCAAAGACAAATTGGTGTTGATTGGCCCCACTGCAGCATCCCTGCAAGACATCAAGCGAACGCCGGCCTCAGATGCCATGGCCGGGGTGGAACTCCATGCCCATACCCTGGCAACCCTGATGGAAAATCGGGCGATCGCCCCGTTCCTGCCCTCTAGCGATTGGCAAGGGGCAGTGATTGGTATTGTCCTGGGGGGGATCACCCTGGGGCTGGGATATGGCATCACCCGTCCGTTGCTCCGCCCCCTAGGATTCGGCGGGGCCGCAGCGCTCTGGGGCGGGATTGCCTATGGCCTCTTGGTCGGAGCCTATCTACAGATTCCCGTGGCGGTGCCGATGGCAGTACTGGGACTGGGGGGGGTAGGGTATACCGCCGCAGGGGCGCTGCGCGATCGCATGGAGCAGCAATTGGTGCGGCGTACCCTAGAACGCTACGTGTCGCCCCCAGTGGTGGCCGAGATTCTCGATCAGCCGAGGGACTACGACCACCTGATTGGTGGCAAACGATTACGCGCAGCGGTTCTGTTCTCAGACATTCGCGGCTTCAGCCATCTCTCCTTTCACCTGCCCGCAGAGGCCCTCGTGGCCTTGCTCAACACCTATCTCGATGCCATGGTGAAAGCCATCTTGGCCCACCGGGGCACCATCGATAAGTTTATTGGGGATGCAGTTATGGCGGAATTTGGCTCCCCCCTCTCCCAGGGGGCCAAGACCGATATGCTGAATGCGGTGCGGGCGGGGTTGGCAATGCGGCGATCGCTAGCCAACCTGCGAGAGCACCTCCAAGCCACCGACCAACCGCCGCTTTTCCATGGCATTGGTATTAGCTACGGGGACGTGATTGCGGGCAATATCGGCTCCGAGCAACGGATGGAGTACACCGTGATTGGCGATACGGTGAATGTAGCCAGCCGTATTGAAAGTTTGACTAAGCGCCTAGGCACCGATTTCTTAATTACCGTTCCCGCCTATGAACTGGTTCAAAATGACATTCAGGTGATCGACATGGGCTGTCATCGCTTGGCTGGACGGGAAGCGGAAGAAACCCAGGTCTACAGCGTTGTGGGATTTGACGCCGCCGATCAGCAGCTCTACCAACAGGTGCATACTGATCTCAGGCAACATTTGGGCTTCACCGCGCCCGCTGTGCCGACACCATCAGAGCCGGTTTTATAGGATGCAAGGCTATTGCTGAGCGCGTGCTGCCAGGATGCGGACGGTGGTATAGGCCAGTGCCACTAAGGGAATGACGTAAATCGAAAGGACGCGATCGCCAATGCGAGGTTCTTCGAGGCCCAATTGGCTCAGGATAAACTCCACCGTGATGCTCAAGGCGAGAGTGAAAAATAAGCCCGCAATGGTCTGAAGCACCGTCCACCCGTAGGGAAAATGGCGGCGGCTGATAAACACATGGCCGGGTCGGGCGGGATGGTAGCGAATCGGGAAGGTGCGCTGGTGCTGGTACCGTTCAACAATCGCGACCACATCCTCACGGCTGAAGTAGAAGGCGCGGCGGTTATGGGGGGCGAGATTATCGGTGGCGACGATCTCGCCCTGGTGGTCGTAGGTAAAGCGCAGCTTGGGGAAGTAGTAGCGATCGGTGACGGTCGAGAAGAACGGGCCGATATCGACGCTGTGGTAGTGGCTGCGATCGCCAATGTCGCTGGGATTGTCGATTAGACGCCTAGATTCGGTGTAGTCAACTTTGGCCTCAAATAGGTAGGCTTCCGCTTTGGACCAGGTGCTAGCAGCTAGCAGGACAGCCCATTTAGCAACGGCTCTAGAAAATTGCCAGAACCCCAACAGAGCAATGGCAATATATCCAACCTGAAACAGCAATTCTTCCGCCATACCCCTAAGCTGCCAAACCCAACGTTGGCGCTAATTCTAGAAGAAGCCAAGTCCTCTGGGAGCGGGTAAACACTAGAATAGCTCTCTTTGTAATATAGCTGGAGTCAGAAAGCCTCCGGCACGCTTCAAGACTGCAAGCTTGTATCCGTAGGCTTTCTGACGTCGCCAATGCCGCAAGCTTTGCGACCTTGGCTATATTGCCTCTTTCGCTGATTCCACCTCTTGTGTTCTGCCCTGTTCATCATTAAGAGATTGCAGTGGACAATGACCTAAGCAAAGTGAACAAGCCCTGCGAGAAATAGGTCAGGGCTAATCTGCAAGAGGTCTCGTAATCAGAATGAGATGCCATGGCACAATCGACCCCCTGGACCGGTCGCCACAGTCGTAAAGACGCCCTCAGGCACACCATTTGGACCCGCCTCCGAACCCAGCAGGTCGCAATTGGCAACCCGAGGGGTCGCATTCCCAACTTTGTGGGAGCTGAGCAAGCGGCCATCGCCTTAGCCCAACTCCCGCAATGGCAGCAAGCCCAGGTGATCAAATGTAATCCTGATGCGCCTCAAACCCCTGTGCGCCGCCAAGCCCTCCAGGATGGGAAATGCCTTTACATGGCTGTACCCCAACTCACCACAGCCCATTGTTTTGTAGCCCTAACCAGCGACACCCTCACCCAAAAAGGCATTCCTTTAGACCAAGGGGCGACAAAGGAGCAGGTGCTTGCCCACGGCACCCCCGTTCGGTTTGCAGCCATGAACCCCATTGACCTGGTGGTGGTGGGATGCGTGGCCGTAACGACCACCGGAGGCCGCACCGGCAAGGGGGCCGGATTTGCTGATTTAGAGCTAGCGTTGTTGCAAAAGCATAATCTGGTGTCAGACCAGACCTCCATCGTCACCACAGTTCATGATCTGCAAGTGGTACCGTCAGAACAGTTGCCAATGCAGCCCCATGATTGGCCCCTAGACTGGGTAGTAACACCCGGCCAGGAGATTGCCACCCATACCCCATATCCCCGCCCCCAAGGGATCGACTGGCAAAACCTTCAACTAGAGCAGCGGCAACAGATTCCAGCCTTGCGGGCGTCCCCATAAGGCTGGAATCTGTTGGGCTAACGAGGCCCGGATCATCCCCAACTCAACCGTTTATGACAAGCAACGGTTGCGCCATTCTGCGGGCAAACCAAGTCAGGCGTTAGAATGAAAACCGATTGGCTTACAACTCGGCAAATGGCACTGGCTCAGCTCGTGCTGCCGATCGCTTGGGAAATTGAGCAATGGCGCTATAGTGGTATCTGGATTAGGTATCGGTGGCTGAGTCTTCGCTGGTTTCTTAGGAACGCGTTCGTGTTTTCTGGTCCGTAAGCTTACCTCCGTATTCCAAATCTCTACACACTAACGATGACTTAATGAGGTAAGCCATGACGGTTTATGTAGGGAACCTTTCCTACAATGCAACAGAAGACGACTTGACCGAAGTCTTCAAGGAATATGGTGCTATCAAGCGGATTCAAGTTCCTGTTGACCGCGAAACAGGCCGTATGCGCGGTTTTGCATTTGTAGAAATGGCGGAAGAAGCTCACGAAGATGCTGCAATTGAGGATCTTGACGGGGCTGAATGGATGGGTCGCACCCTAAAGGTTAATAAAGCTCGACCTCGTACCGAGCGCAAACCTTCTGGCGGTGGCGGCAACAGTTGGGGTGGCGGTGGCGGCGGCGGTCGCTACTAAGGGATAGGCCAGTCTTATCCTGATCATCCCAGGCCGATCGCGGGGTGGGGAAAATGCCCTGTCCCGCTTTTTCAACGCTATTTGTAAACGAATCTATAGGAGGCAACTGCATGGCCCAAGTGGTCTTAGGTGAAAACGAACAGCTTGAATCCGCTCTCCGGCGATTTAAGCGCAAGGTCTCTAGCGCCGGCATTTTTGCCGACATGAAGAAGAATCGTCATTTTGAAACCCCGGCCGAAAAGCGGAAGCGGAAGGAAATCGCCCGCCACCGGCAAAAGCGACGGTTTCGTCGTCGCCAGTCATAGGCGATTAAGGCATCTGGTTCAGCTCATCACAAATCCCCTGATAGGCCGCCTTTGGGTCGAGGGCTTGGGTGATGGGCCGGCCGATGACCAAGTAATTTGCGCCCGCTTGAATAGCCTGTTGGGGCGTCATTACCCGGCGCTGATCACCCGTTTGGCTACCCTTTGGGCGGACCCCAGGACAGACCAGCAGCAGCTCCTCTCCGCAACTGCTGCGTAACTGTTGGGCTTCCTGAGGTGAACACACGACCCCTGATAGGCCGCTGTCTTGAGCCAGTAAGGCCAGTTGCAGCGCATAGTCGGTCAGTTCTAAGGGAACTTTTAGCTCTAGGGCCAGCGATCGCGCGTGGATACTGGTCAGTACCGTGACGGCAATGACTCGGGGCGGCGGGACGTTGGCCAGAGCTGCCCCAGCTTGAGCAGCCTCTTGAGCTGCGACTAGAGCAGCTTTGCCGGCAGCGGCATGGACCGTCAGTAAATCGACACCGTATCGACCGGCTGCTCGACTCGCACCGGCCATGGTGTTAGGAATGTCATGGAGTTTGAGATCTAGAAAAATCCGCTTTTGACGCGTCTTAAGGGCTTCTAGGATGTGGGGGCCGCTACTGACAAATAGCTCTAGCCCCACCTTCCAAAAGGTGACCTCAGGAAGCTGGTCTACCAAAGCCAACGCTTCGGCCTCGGTCGGTACATCCAGCGGCACAATAATGCGGTCTTGGGGAGTCATCTGCATACCTTTTAGGGCGAGGGTTTAACGTCGTTTGTTGATGGGGGCGGTCGGTCCCGTTTTGAGCGCTTCTACCGTGGCCGATGCAGGGCACGGCGGGGGCTCTGCGGTCTCGTTGCCGGGATTGTAGACCAAATTGGGTGCGGGTTATGGGGGTAACCATCGTTAACAGGGCCGAGTCGTTACCCCGTTGGTGTTTCACAATAGAGAAGCTTGCTGACACAAACGGGTGCGCCATTGGCTTTCAAACTCCCTAACCTAAGGCGCGGCTTCGCGATCTCGCGGGTGCTGCTCTCCGTGTACTACGCCTATATGGTGGAGTATCGAGCTGAGCTGATGTTTTGGGTGCTGTCGGGAACCTTCCCGCTGATCTTTATGGGTCTGTGGGCCAAAGCGGCGGAGGGGGGACAGTTCGCCCTCGACTCCGCTACCTTTATCCGTTACTTCCTGGCGGTGTTTTTGGTGCGCCAACTTACGGTGGTGTGGGTGGTGTGGGAGTTTGAGCGGGAAGTCAATGAAGGCAAGCTCTCGCCTTTTTTGTTGCAGCCGATCGACCCGGTGTGGCGGCATTTCTTTAGCCATGTGTCGGAACGATTTGCCCGGTTGCCCTTCATTGCCGTGCTGATTGGGTTGTTTCTATGGCTTTACCCCCAGGCGGCCTGGTTGCCTTCCCTGAGTCAATTCATCTTGGGATTAATCGCCACAGTCCTGGCCTTTTGCCTGCGGTTTATTATTCAATACACCTTTGCCATGATGGCCTTCTGGACCGAACGGGCCAGCGCGATCGAGCAATTTTGGTACCTGATTTACAGCTTTTTATCGGGCATGATCGCGCCGCTGGTGGTGTTTCCCGAAGCGGTGCAGAAGGTGGTGCTGTGGACGCCGTTTCCCTACCTGATCTACGTGCCCGCCAATATCTTGATTGGTCAACCCACCGATGTGGTTCAGGGGCTGCTGGCGATGGTCGGTTGGGGGCTGGTTTTCTTAGCCCTTAACCGCTGGTTGTGGCGGCGGGGGCTGCGGCAATATTCGGGGATGGGGGCCTAATGCAGCGCTATTGGCGGGTCTTGAAGCTGTTTTGGAGTACGGCGATCGCAGCAGAGCTGGAATATCGCCTCAACTTTGTGATTGCCGCCGTCAGCAGTCTGGGTGGGTTGGTCGGCAGCCTGTTTGGATTATTTTTGTTCTACCGCACCGGCTATGAATTTCCGGGTTGGAGCTGGGAAGAGGCCCTGGTGGTGCTGGGGGTTTTCACGATGCTGCAGGGGTTTTCGGCGACGGTGCTGGCCCCCAATCTAAATCGGATTGTGCGCCAGGTGGAGCAGGGCACCCTAGATTTTGTGTTGCTGAAGCCGATTAGCTCCCAGTTTTGGCTCTCGACCCGCACCTTTTCCCCCTGGGGACTGCCGGATCTGGTCTTCGGGCTGATTATGATTGCCTATGCCGGGTCGCGGTTGGATTTGCCGCCCATCGCCTATGGCTTGGGTATTCCGCCATTACTATTTGGGTTTATCAGCCTCTATAGCCTCTGGTTTATGTTGGGGGCCACCAGCATTTGGTTTGTGAAAATCTACAACGTTACCGAGGTGTTAAGAGGGCTGTTGGAAGCTGGACGGTTCCCGATTGGGGCCTACCCCGTGGCCTATCGGATCTTTTTTACCTTTGTGATTCCAGTGGCTTTTTTGACGACGGTTCCGGCCCAGGCGGTGTTGGGCCAAGGGAACTGGGGTTGGTTGCTGGGGTCTGCGGGGTTATCCCTGTTGCTCTTGCAGCTCTCTCGATGGTTTTGGCGGTTTGCCTTACGCTTCTATACCAGTGCCTCTAGCTAACCGGTGCTAACCCGTGTCACGTTCTCTCGCTGTTATCCATCTCCAACAGGTTTCCCGAATCTTTGGCCTCGGGGAAGCGGCAGTGGTGGCCTGCGATCGCGTCAATCTCACCATCCAACCCGGAGAATACTGCGCCATTATGGGCCAGTCTGGCTCTGGCAAATCAACCTTGACGAATCTGATTGGCTGCTTAGATCGGCCCTCCCAGGGCCAATACCAGCTCGATGGGGTCAATGTTGCCAAAATCAAGAAAAATCACTGGCCCGCAATCGCAATCGCAAAATTGCCTCTCCTTGCCCATGGCAGGACTTTTCCGCAAGACGGAGAGGAGCATGACCCATCAGCACGTTGCAGATCCACAGCTGGCGGCCTCAGAGCGCCCCTGGGTTGAGGGGGTGCTACTCGCTGGAAAAGCAACAAAAGTCTGACCCATGCCAGGACTTTGCTGGGGGGGATTCATTGGGTTACTAATGTAGCTGGCTAAATCGTGATAGCGGTTGACCGAATTCTCTGTGTCAAAGTAAGCGTGAATATAGAGATTCTCGCCAATTACGTTGATGTTTTCTTCAATGAACACCGATGAGAACGGCGTCAGTTGATGCTCTTCAGGGCCATTATCCTGGGGGACCATGCCATAAAGATGTTGTAGCGGTCCTGAGGCCATGGCCTCCTTCAGCTCGGCAATAAAGGTTTCACGATTTTGGGGCAACGACCCTACCCGGAAGCGAAAGTCAATGATGGAAGCGCCGGTGTAGGGCACGACGGTGTAGTTCACCCGAAAGTTGGTGTCATCGACGAAATCTAGTAACTTCTTGGCCGATGTCTCTAGGGTGCAAAAGCGGCGATCGAGGGTGAGGCTCTTGTCCAGTTTGTATGCCGGGATATTGTGAACCACATTCACGTCGCTATCGATCAGGCCGTACTGCTGGTGCATGTAATTGGCCAATGGGACATAGGCATTCACGGTGCAAGAACCATAGGACACCACCTGCAAATCAGGGGTGAAGTCCTGGTGATTAAACCCATACACAAGGGTTTTATCGGCATCCCAAGAGGTGGCAGAAATCAGCACCCGTTGGGTTTTTCCAATCAAATAGGGCTGACAGCGCTCGGCAGCGGTGGCTTTACCGCTGCATTCAAACACTACATCTGGCTTGCCTAACCAATGAATATCCCCACGATCTTGGTTGGAATATTCAATCTCAACAGTGCGATCGCCCTTAGCAAAGCAAAGAGAGTTACCCCTCTGGATGACATCAAAATCATTGAATTTCACATAGGGATCAACCTTGATGATTTCTAGCGCTTTATCTAAGTCCAAACCATCATCGTTGATGTATCGAATGGTGTAGGGTGCATCTTCAAGATGGTTAAGCCAATACCGCAATAGGTGTAAGCCAAAACGACCAAACCCATTCATTCCTGCTTGAATTTTTGCCATGCTCTTACTACCTAATGTTCCTGTTTAGTGCTGACTCTAGCCCTGTCTCCAATACATCGCCCAAGCAGAGACATAATCGGAACCGTGACTTATACCATTGGGTTGAATTTGTTTTGGGATGGAAGTGATATCTATCCCTTTATTCTAAAGGGTGGATTTAGGGGTTCGGGTAGCATAGATCACAACCCTATGGTGACACTTGAAACCCTTTATTTGTAAGTATTCCCTTGTTCTAGGGGGCAATATCCGCTAAAGATAGGTTAATCATGGTTATAACTGTGATATCTATCACGCCATGGGATTGATCCAGTGCTTCTAGGGAGTGTGATCGCTATCTATTTAGTATGTTTTAAAGGGAATTCCTGACGAGGTGTTGGCTCCTTCTCGTCTTGAAAACTGTGGAATTTTTATGGAACATTAGCGCTCGATTCTAGGGCTTTGACTGGCGCTATCGATTAACCATCGCTTCCATCGCAATGCATCAGTAATGATTGCTCGTTTTCCTGATAAAGCCCTAGGGATTAGGCGGCAAATCTTGTGGGTTGCCCTGCTCAACTGGCGGCACAACTTCTCGGTGAATCCCATGGTTTTAATGGGATATTGTGACAGTACTTCGATAGCCTCAAAGCGGGAGGGGGTTTGAATAAATCGTATCGGTGGCTGTTGATCTGGTCGGGGCTAGGATTGTTGCTGAGACTCACTCAGTTGTCCCTTAAACCAGCCTGGATGGACGAGGTGGCTACGGCCATCTACAGCATTGGCAACAGCACCCATTTTCTGCCCTTTGATCAAGTGATGGATCTGGCCGATATTTTGCGATCGCTCACCCTCTCCCCGATTGCCACGGTGGGAGATACCGTCCAATACCTGGTCCAAGAAGATCGCCATCCCCCCCTCTATTTTATTTTGTCCCATGTCTGGGTGATGGCGTTCCCTGATGTCGATGGATTGCCCTCATTGGCTGCGTTACGGGCCTGCTCCGCTATTTTGGGGGCATTGGCGGTCCCCGTGGCCTACTGGGTCGCTAGGGTCGCCTACCGCAGTGACTTGGCGGGCGACCTGGCTGCGGCCCTGATGGCCGTCTCGCCCCTGGCGATTTCCCTGGCCCAGGAGGCCCGCCATTATGGACTGGCCGCCACCTTTGTCACCGCCTCCTTGGGGTGCTTTGCCTTCGCCTTTCGGCGGATTTGGCGGTATCAGCCCCTAGGGGCCGGGCTGGTCATCGGCTGGGTTGGGGTGAATGCCCTGGGGTTTGCCACCCACTATTTTACCGTGCTGACCTATGGCGCTGAGGCCATGGTATTGGGGGCGATCGCCCTAATCCAGCTTCGGCAGCAAGGCTGGCGGATACTGTTACAGCCGCCCTGGTTGCAGCTTTATGGGGTGGGTCTCGGTACCGCCCTCAGCATTGCCGTTTGGTGGCCGTTACTGGTGGGTTTAGAGGGCAGCAACCAGATTTTAAAAAGTGACCTGAGCCAATGGACCAGTTGGGTTAACCCCATCGTTCAAACCCTGATCGCCTGGATTTTCACCCTATTCACCCCGATCACGTTTTTTGCCGATACCCCCCTGCGGTTGGCGGCCATTATCGTCACTGTTTTGCTGGTGCTGACCTGGTGGCTGCGCCTGGTGCCTTTGCTGATCGAGGGGCTATTGATCCTCGATCAAGATCGGGATGGCCATTTGGGGGTATGGGCGATCGGGGGCTTTTTGCTGGCGATTATGGTGATTTTTGCAGGGGTTTGTTACGGCTACGGCACCGATATTACGAAAGGGCTGCGTTACACCTTTACCTATTACCCTGCCGTGGTCATTTTGATGGCGGGGGCGCTGTCGGTGTATTGGCCCCAAAAGCTGCCTCGGGGCCGCTGTAGTTGGACCCTGCCCTTTGGTCAAAGGCGATTTAGCGGTCGTCTCCTGGTCCAACTCACTGGGGGGCTGAGCCTGATCAGCGCCTTGTTTGTGGTGAATAACTTTGCATTTTTAAAGTTTTTTAGCCCCGATCGCTTTGTCCCTTTTGTTCAAGCCCATTCTGCCCATGCCATTGTTTTTGCGGCCCCCGTGCCCCGCTACGAGGCCAAGCGGGCCTTGGGGATTGAATTCCTCAGCGTGGCCTGGGAAATCCATCGCCATTTTCCCCCCGATCAACCCGACAGCGGTTGGCAGCAGCCCCCACAATTTTTGGCCATGGGGTTAGAGACGCCCACGGTGCCGGATTGGGACCAACGGATTGGGACAGCATTGGCCCAGCAGTCCTCTCCCTACGATCTCTGGATCTTGCACGGGGGGCCGGATTTGACGGCCTATGGCTGCAGCCCAGCTCTCGATGCGCCCCAGGGCAATAAGGGCAGCTATGTGTATCGCCACTTCACCTGTGACCCAGCGGCCTAATCGGTGCGCGATTTAGGCACGGACCAGCTCATGTTGAGTCGGCTAGCCGATTAACGGCGCTGCTGAGCGGGCCGTTGACGCCGATGGAGATCGCTGACGGAAGTGCGATCGCCTATGCCTTCGGTGCGGCGCATGCGCTTTCCCCCGGTCACGGCAAAACTCTGGGGTAGTGCCTTTTCTCACCATGTGGTCGAAATCAATCAAGCCTTACGGGCGGGGTATCGCTGCGCTAGCGACATCGAATGCGCTACCACTTTTAAGAATCCGGCCTCTAGCAATGGCTTCCACTCCGCACCTCACAATGGCCAGGTAGTCCAACCTTTACAGGCGAAAATTGTGGACATGATCCGGCAACAACTCCGCCAGGGACACCACATTGGCCTGGAATTTGCCGATGCCCGGCGCTTTAAGGCCGGTTCTTGGCAGAATGGCCCGGCTATTGCTAGCACCCACGAGGCCCAGGTGCTGACCCAGGTGGAGCAGTTCTTGGCGGATCATCCCGGTGACTATGTGCGTTTGCTGGGCATTGACCCCAAGGCGAAACAGCGGCAGTGGGAGCAAATGATTCAGAAGCCAGAGTGATTTGCCAGCAACAAATTCTCTGTCAGTGCGCTGCTTGGAGTTTTTGCATTCTATTAGACGTTACCCACTATCCGCCGATGCTAATGTGAGGCTGAGCGGCGTTCAGCATTTTTTCTGGATATTTGATTTTTCAATCCGTCCACTCCTGCGCAGTGTTAGACGCTTGGAATCCTTATAAGCTATAAGCCTAACTGACTCTCAATATAAGCTTGTAAAACTCCAACGGCAACATCACCTATTTTACTTCCAAGCCCCAAGATGAACTTTTTTAATTTTTGTTTGGCTGTAAGACGTCCTGGCTGAGGAGCACTTTGATCACCTAGCTCATTAACTGCTGAAACTAACTCTGATGTCTTATCACCCCCATATTGTTGAATTAAACTTAATATTTTTCGTGTATCTTCACTAAGATATTGGTCTCCAGTAATCTCCTGAGCAACAACTCCATGAACCGAGCTTATAATCTGAGGCTGTATATTTACCGTCATTGCGGAGGATGAACTTAATTGCAAAGGAGCACCCATTGCCGAACCAACTCCATTGATTTTAGGAACTGCTTGATCAACAAGAGTATCTATGATCTGCCAATTAAAATCAGGTGGTACTACCTCAGCTAGTTCCGCTTCAAGCCTATGACGTACCCCCAATATTTTTCTTTCTCGCTCATGCTTCAAATCAAGCACAAGCCTCTTTGCTTCTTTTGAATACCTTTCAACAATTTCATAGATAGTTCTAGAATCGATATTTTTGTTGCTTCTTAAAACTTCTTCGGCATCAGAAGGTTTTTGAATGCATAAGTCTAAAAGCTTTGAAAAATCATCAAATTCTTCTGATATAGATAGCCCTTTAGCATCCTCATGATTACCATGAAACTCAAAAATGGCACCTTGATCGGTTCGGTACTGATCAAGCCTAATATTTGTCTCGCTAACTTTGGATAAATAATCTCTGAATAGTTGCAGTAATTTATCTGCTTCAAGCGACCACATTCTTCCAGAAGGAATATACATCCTGAAGAAAAGATTTTGCTCAGTCTGATCTAAAAAAGTTAAAGCAAGGACTGTTAGCTCGACATTTCTTTTGTATGGCAGTACGTTAAGGCCACTTCGTTCAAGAAAAGTGTTTACAAATGTCCTGGTATTTTCATCGGGAAGCTGAAAATTATGGAAGTAGTATAAGTGATCATTCTCCTTTATATCCTCTGTCCTATCCTCCTCTAGTCCTGACAAAAAAGATTCATATATAAAGATGATATTTGAGAGTTTTGAAATTTTTGAGAATAACTCTTCAGAAATTTCTTTGTACTCATCAGAAGCTATGAGTTCATAAGTCCGAGCGGATAATTTTATTAGGACTTCCTCAACCTGAAAGTCATCGAAGTACTCCAGGATTGAGTGCCAGTTGTCGACACTAGAATCTAAAATCTTTTTCTTGTATTGTCTCCCAACAGCCTTGAGCTTGCTGATAATGCCATCGTCATCAACGTTACCTAAAAGCAGAGTCAGGGGTTTATTAGAATTAATCACTAACTATTTAACTCCTGTCATTAAAAATGATAGGCAATGATTTTAGCGTAACTGAATAGCTGATTTGCGGCTGATACCAACAAACGGTTCCATCGGATTGGTCAATCGCCGCGATCTCGACTGCCGCCCCGCAGATCGCGAATAGCAAGCCGCGCTGTTGTCGGGCCGTTTGACGCTGCTGAATCAGGTTGGCGATGGTCAAAGACCGGCCTGCGGCGATGGTCAGAGACCGGCCTGCGGCCATCGCCGCGTCGTCATCAAGATGAACAGCTATAGTGCGATACGCCACCCACGTCAGAAAACGCGCTCGGTCTTAGACGATAGTATTTATCCTCGACGTCTTGTGATTGCTCATCATAGGGATGGCTCAGGACTGCTTGCAACTCTTTCACTAACCTGTAGTCACCCTGCATGGCTTGTTGATAGGCCGGGACGACCAACCACTCTCGCCATGTGTATTTTGGGTTAGTCTGCTTCATCTTTGTTGATATCTCAGCCAGTGATATCTCAACTGGGCCGTCATTAATCAGGCCGCGCCAGCTTTTTAGCCAAGTTTGCCATTGTTCATCGAGTTGTTGTGATGGTTTACCATAGAAGCTCTTTTTCAAGGCTGAGATATCCTCCGGTATGTGGGATAACTCGCGGAAGAAAATGGTGTAATCCACCTCTGACTGGGTCATTAACTGTATTAATTGCTTAAATAGCTCTGGGTTAAATTCAGTCAAGCCCAGTTTGGCTGCCCACATGTTTTGGATTTGTTGTTGCATGGCTTCTGCAAAGCCACGGCCTACTTGGTCGAACTGTTCTAACGCTTCAGCATCTTCTGCCAATAGCAGCCTCACCGCTTTCCAGAACATATAATAATTCGCTTCTGCTGCGCTGGGCTGGTTGAAAAATGCAAAGTGTTCGCCGCCACCAATCCAAGGCTGAAACCAAGGGTCAAACATTTCACAAAACCCAAAAGGTCCATAGTCGAGGGTAAAGCCGCCAGCGGCGCAGTTGTCACTATTGAAATTACCCTGGCAATACCCAACCCGTAGCCAATTGGCCACCAGTGAAATCAGACGTTGGCGAAAGTGCTTCGCCAACTCAACCAATTGATCTGCAAAACCAAGAGTTTGATTAATGTCGCTTTTGTATTCTCGCTCAATTAAATGCGACACGATCATGCGCAACTCTTCCGATGCTTTTGGATGAGCATTGCTGCGGGCTCGGCGGGCAAACAACTCTAGCTGACCCACGCGCAAAAAGGAGGGGGCAACGCGGGTTGAAATGGCCACAGGATCGTCCACCAAAACATCAGGCTCAAGCGAGTAAGCGTCTTGAGAATACCAAGGCCGAGCAACGGTCTCAGATTTAGAAACATATAGGGTCAAAGCGCGCGATGTGGGCACCCCTAAAGCGTGCATATAGTCTTGCGCTAGAAACTCACGCACACTGGAACGGAGGACGGCGCGCCCGTCGGCACCCCGGCAATAGGGCGTGGGGCCACCGCCTTTCAATTGCATTTCCCAGCGCTGGCCATTGATGATGCCTTCAAATACAGATATCGCCCGACCATCGCCATAGCCATTACCCGTACCGAATGGACAATTTTGGATATATTCGGTGCCATAAATCGACAGGGCATACCCCGTCGCCCAGCCCACCGGTTGCATGGGCTCGTGGGCCGCAGAGAGATCACCCGAAAAGACCTGGCGAAAGTTTTCATCCAGCGCTAGCTGATCGCTCAACCCAAGTTCATTAAAAAACGTGCTGCTATGGGCTACGTATTCGGGTTCTGCAAGGGGCTTAGGGGCCACAGGGACGAAATGACCCGAAAAAACCTGGCGGGGACGGTGATCGTCACCATCGACCGTGGCATCAGGATCGGCATTTAAGGTATCCATCAGTGAATAATCCGCCAATCGCACAAACTGATCGAATGTGGTTACGTAGGGCTCAGCAGAGGGTTTAGATGGATATGGCATGGTTGCTAGCGCCGGTATTGTTGGGAAAGACTTATGGTAACTGCCAACGTCTCGCCGCTTGCGGCGAGACGTTGGCAGTTACCTTTTAGCAATAATCAAGCTGAGCCGGACCTGCTGCTGATGAAACTCAAGCAGAGGATTTCGAGGGGCTTTCGTTTCGCAGAGGGAGCCAGTACCTTGGTCGCGATTCGTTCTGTTCTATCGACCGCTCGAAAACGAGGCTTGAATCTCCTTGAGCTACTCTCTAAGGTCATACAGGGTAAAACACCAACTCTGCTACCGGGAACGTAGGCAAACCCCATCCAGCTCGAAACCTGGAGTTTTGAGAAGGTTGTTCAAAGGCCTGTGAGTAAAGGGTCTTGACCGTAATCAGGCCTATTGCAAAAACGATGGATCTCAACATGGACGTGGTTTAGTTACCTTGTTACTTTCTTTACGCTGGTTCAGGCTGTAGCTCTAAAATCCCCATCATCCCCTGATCTTCATGGTCCAGGATGTGGCAGTGGTAGACCGTCTTGCCAGGGAAATCCGTAAACGCGATGCGTAAGTCCGCCGACCCATAAGCCTTAACGTTGACCACATCTTTCCAACACTGAAATGGAAACGGTGCGTCATCTTGCCTGAGCACCTGAAATGCATTGGTGTGGATATGAAACGGATGATCCATGCCGGCTTGATTGATGATGTGCCAATCTTCAACCGTGCCGAGTTGAACCGTTGTGTCGATGTGATCGTGCTCAAAACCGCTGCCATTAATTAAGAAAAACTGACCATGACTTATGCCGTGGTCGAGAACAAATTCGCGGCGTCTGATCGGCTCTGGCATCTGCATTGCAGGGATCAGGGTTTTGGGTAAAGGGACGTCAGAATTTGTTGCTTCTCCGTAACTGAGTCGAGCAAGGATCCGAGGGGCAGTGTCAAGCCCCGCCCCGTGATGATGGCGTCTACCCATACCGCTCATCATGCCTGCAATACCGCGATCGTAGGGCAGACTTACTAGCGCATAAGTATTTGGCTCACGGTTCCCGGTCACCAAGATATCGGCCCGCTCCCCTGGGGCCAACATCAAATCCTCTATTTCGGTGGGTTCGGGCAATGTGCCGCCATCTAGGCCAATCAAATGCCAGGGATGGTTCTCTAGTCGAAGTCGATAGATCCGAGAGGGAGAGGCATTCAGGAGCCGTAAGCGCAGCAGACCCGATTGGGGAATCTGGAATTCAGGGGCGAGATCGCCATTCGCAGTAATCAGATTCCCCTGCCGCCCCCAGCGTCGAAACATGGGCATGGGCTCTTGCAACTGGCCACGACGGTTGATGTCAAAGTCTTGTAAGACCAAAATCGCTTCTTGAGCAGCTTGAATTTCAGGAATTTCGTCTACCTGTCCCCGAACCACAAACGCTCCGGCTAAACCGCCAGCAACTTGCTCAGCAACAACCCCGTGGTGGTGAGGGTGATACCAGAAGAGACCACCGGGATGATCCTCCGGGATGACGAATTCATACTGCTGCCGCTCTCCTGGCGGGACGGCCAGGAAAACATTGTCTGCATTACCCGTGGGGGGAATATGCAACCCATGGAAATGGAGATTGCTCGTCTGGGCCAATTGGTTTTCAAAGGTGATCTGAACGGTGTTCCCTGCTTTCGCTTCTAGATAAGGGCCAGGGACTTGACCGTTGTAGGCCAGGAGCGTTGCGGTTTGATTTGCTAACGTCACCTGCTGTTCCTGGGCTTGCAGTGTTACATTCAGCAACCCTGACTGACTGCGATGGGCCATAAGGGATGGATTCTCGGGTGGTTGGCCAAACGGAATCTGGCCAAAACCCACCCCCCGGCTGCATCGGGCTGAAAGGATAGCGGCGGTTCCGGTCAAGCCCCAAGTGAGGAATTGGCGACGGTGAAGAGTTGTCATTGGTTAGTGGGCCAACTTGCGATGGACATAGATGATGGACAACGCGAGCAGACTAAAAACGCATCTGACTTGAGTCTAGACTCTCCCATAGGCTGGAGAGTCTATGATGGCCAACGAATGTTAAGGGCCATGCCATGGATTCACGAGTGTTTAGGAAAATCCTGCTGGTGTTGGCGTTGAGTGGGTTAATGATAGGGCGGCAGTCGCTTTCCGTTTGGGCTCACACAGGTCATCATGTTGATGCCAATGCGACTGAAAATACCGCGCCTCAGGCTCCCCCGAAACCTGCCCCGAAAGATATATCTGATGGGGCTCACCTGTATGAACAGGTTTTGGCCAGTGCCCTCTATATTCCTGGTTTTATGGGCTCGTCATCGGGTCCTAAAACTGAATCCTTAGGGATTGCAGGGCATGTTTTGAGTGCTAACTCTAACGTTATTGGTGAAGGGGCTTTGCTGATGGTGGTTAGCTCACCTTTTTTGCTTTATGCTGCCCGTCGGAGTTGGGCTTAACGGATGGCTTGGAGTCCTATTCAATCTCGACGGCTCCATCGGTGGCTCGTGCCGCTCATGGCTTTGCCAATGTTTTTAACGGTGATAACGGGCATGTTGTTTCAGTGGGCGGTTGCGGTGGGGCAAGCCGATCAGTTTTTGTGGCTTTTGGATTTGCACCGGGGCAAGTTTGGCCGCATCAATCTTGAACTGATTTATCCATTTTTGAATGGCCTGGGCTTGCTCAGTATGGTGATTACCGGTCTAGTCCTATGGCAGCAATCAATTCGAACAGGGCGCAAGTCAATACCATGATAATGACTGCTGTTGGGCTGGGTGCAGCTGTATTCATCGAAACGATTTCGGGTAGTGCATTAATGTACGGGAAAGAGGAAAACTAGGCGATCGCGCCTCTCTCATTTCGGTCGTACCGGTTGAGAAAGACCGCGATGGACGCATCGTGGCTGAGGTGTTTGTGGCCCAGGGCGATGGCAGTGAGGTGTTTGTGAATGCAGAGATGGTGCGGGCAGGGTTGGCCTACCACTACCCGGCCTCTTCTGAACGCTGCCCTAACCAGCGCAGCCTGATCTTGTCTGAGGAGATGGCCCAGGAGGCAAAGGTGGGGGTGTGGGGTGAGGCGGACCTGGTGCTGCCGTGGGAGTGGCGGCAACAACAGCAAGGCGGCTGAGGGGGGAGTGTGTGGCTCACTGCTCAGGGGAGTAAATCGTAGCTTTTGGTCTGGGGTTGCTCGATGCGTAAGAGACACAGTTCTTCGGCAACGGCTCTGATGCGGGCGTTGCCATCGGCGGCATCGACGGGCGGGCGACTAGAGAAGTCGGCTCGAATGCGCCGACCAATCTCAAAGAGTTGGGCTTCGACGCGCTTGGGGGCGGTCAGCTTATAAACCTGACCGTTGATCTGCCAGTGGACTTCGATTAGTTCGGAAAATTGGAGGATGCAGCTCATGGGGACGGGCTCTGAGTCGGTTACTAGAATACAGACGCGTACGTTGCCACAGCGTCAATTGGGGTGATTTGTCAACGCAAACCACCCAAGCGAAAAGCTTAGAGCAGCAATTCAACCTATCGCGGATTAATGGGGTGAGCTATCGCGTTTCTATGGATGTCTGCTCCCTGAACCGTCCGTTGGGTGATTGGGAGCAGGCGCGAATTCGGCAGCGTCGGGACTGAATCGGCGACATTGAATATTCTCTACCTATAGAGAATCGTGAAGATTATGGCTGCCTTGCTGTAGGACTGTCCTATGAGACGGTATTGTCATAGGTGACAAAAATCGGTGGTTTCCCCATAGATCGGGTATTCCAGCCACTATTAAGTTCGTAAGACACCCATCCCGTTCGGGTGTTGCCCCTGCCATAGAATCCTGCCTATGTTCTGGGGGTAATCGCGCTTTGCTCCTGTGGTAGTGCTTCGTTCCCTGATGATTAGGCTGGCTGCTATCCTCCGAATGTCTTTCTTCGGTGGGTGGTTGTGGCGTTAGGCTAGCTGTTCTCACTACTCTAGTAACCCTCTAATGGCGAAGTATTTGTCGATGTCGTCGGCCACGGTTCCCATGGCCGAAATTCAAGAGATTGAAGCGGAACTGAGTTGGAATGACCAGGCGGTTGCAGCTCTGGCGTTACTGGAAAAATATGGCGGTGATGTATCGGCAGCGATCGCAGAAGTCGCTCAGCAGTATGGTGTGCAAGCCTCTGCGCTTTTAAATCAAGCTGATCAAGCTGGCCGCAAAATCGCGGCTGATGCTGCCAAGTCAGCCATTGCAGAATTGCCGGGACTGGCCAATGGTGCCGCCACGATGATTACAGCCCCTAAACTAGGGCCTGCTTCTCTTTTGGTGGGGTACGCCGTGGCAACCGCAGTCAGAACAGCCCTGAAATCTGAGTAGCTTTTATTTGTGTCACTGTTCTGGGGATAAGCGGGGATGCCACGTTCTAAGAAACCGAAACAACCGAAGCAGTCGGAGAGCTATAGCCATCCCGAGGCGGACAGCCCCCTCAGGCCGGATGTGGGCACCCAGCCGAACTTTCCCAAAAAGAAACGGAAGCAGCCGAAGACCTACCGTTATGACTCGTCGCTGTCGCCTACTTTGGATTGGGATGCGAACCCAGCCAGGGAGCAGGCGGAGGCGCTGATTGCGGAGATTTTGGCGGCGGAGTCTCTAGAAGATGCGAAGGCCGCTGCCACCAAGCTCAAGGCTCTCGGGCAGCCATTTTTAGACTGGGCGGGCAAGGCGGAGCGGTTGTCCTTTGAGGTGCCGACGCTGCCGCTGTTCATCCATGAGCGGCTATCGACCGAGGCGATCATTCAGACGTTGCGGGGCCACAAAAAAGGGGGCGATCAGCTCTCGCTCGATCTGTTTGCAGACCCCCAGCACTCCATTGTGGATCAGGCGCTAAAAGCCTATGAGCACCGGGACAAGTGGGTGAACCGCATGATCCTGGGGGATTCACTCCAGGTGATGAACTCGCTGCTGGAGTATGAGGGGCTGGGCGGCCAGGTGCAGATGATTTATATGGACCCGCCCTATGGGGTCAAGTTTGGCAGCAACTTTCAGCCGTTTGTGCGCAAGCGGGATGTGAAGCACAACGATGATGACGATATGACCCGTGAGCCGGAGATGGTGCAGGCGTATCGGGATACGTGGGAGCTGGGGCTACACAGTTATTTGACATATCTCAGGGATCGCTTGCTGCTGGCGAGGGAGTTATTGACTGAAAGCGGCAGTGTTTTTGTTCAAATTAGTGACGACAATCTTCACCATGTTAGAGAGTTGATGGATGAGGTTTTCGGTTCAGAAAATCATGTTTCTCTAATATCTTTCACGAAAACCACTGGATTAGGTAGTCAACATCTACCATCATCATGCGATTACCTTATTTGGTATGCGAAGAAGATTGATAGTCTGAAATATTTTCAGCTTTTCGTCCCACGTCCACCTATTGACGATCCCTCCGAAAGATATGTATGTGTTGAGACGGAAGATGGCGATATTGTCGATTTAAGTTACTCACAGAAAATTGGCGAAAAGCCCATTCCTCCAGGGAAATTTCTAAAACTCGACAATCTCACCTCACAAGATCCAGTTCCAACTTTGCGATATCCCATCCAATTTAATGGAAAAGAGTATGTCCCTTCTTCAAGAAGGCATTGGGCAACTCATGAGGAGGGAATGAAACGGCTGATTGATGCAGATCGCATTCACGCTCAAGGAAATAATATTTGGTATAAGCGTTATAGAAATGACTATGCTTATAGAGCTGTTGGAGATTTATGGACCGATGTCAAAACAAATGCTTTTGGAGACCCTAGATATTACGTCGTCCAAACAGCCACAGCAGCTATACAACGTTGTATTTTGATGACAACATCCCCAGGTGATTTGGTTTTAGATCCAACCTGTGGCAGCGGTACAACTGCATATGTTGCTGAAAGATGGGGACGGCGTTGGCTGACAACAGATGTCAGCCGGGTTCCCCTGGCGTTGGCTCGTCAGCGTCTCCTCACCGCGACTTATCCCTACTACGACCTCAAAGACGAAGCCCGTGGTCCGGCGGGGGGGTTTGTTTATAAGCGCAAGCAAAACAAAAAGGGTGAAGAGGTGGGTGGCATTGTGCCACACATCACCCTCAAGAGCATTGCCAACGACGAAACGCCGGATGAAGAGGTCTTGGTCGATCGCCCCGAAACCGTCAGTAGCCTTACCCGCGTCACTGGCCCCTTCACCGTCGAGGCAGTCATCCCCACCCCCGTCGATGCCGAGCAAGCCGACGAGGCCGAAGCCGTTACCCCCATGTTGGACGAGTCGCTGTCGTTCTCAGACCGCATGTTGGAGGTGCTGCGCAAGAGCCCGGTGTTGCGGCTGGCGGAGAACAAAACCCTCACCCTGCAAACCGTCCGCAAGCCCACCAAAACCATTAACCTCTCTGCCGAGTGCATCGTCGAAGACATGCCCGTGGCCCTGGTGTTTGGCCCTGAAAATGGGCAGATTGTGGAGCGCACGGTGTACGAAGCGGCAAGGGAAGCCCGCGCCAAAGACTATACCCATCTCTACGTCATTGGCTTTGCCATCCACCCCAATGCCCGCCGATTGGTAGAGCATTGCGCCGACATGATGGAGATTCCAGCGACCTACATCCAGGCCACCCCCGACCTGCTCATGGGCGACCTGCTCAAGAACATGCGCAGCAGCCAAATCTTCAGCGTCTGTGGTCTGCCTGAGATCAAGGTCCATGCCGCCGAACCCCTCGATGGTGCCCCTCGACATCAGGTGGAGCTGCTGGGCTTAGATGTCTTTGACCCTGCCACCATGGAGAGCGACCACCGCAGCGGTAACGATGTCCCGGCTTGGTTATTGGATACCGACTACAACGGCCTCTGCTTCCATGTCTGCCAAGCCTTCTTCCCCCGTACCCGAGCCTGGGACGGCATCCGCAAAGCCATCAAAGGCACCTATGAAGAGTCGGTGTGGGACCACCTCTCTGGCACCACCAGCGCCCCCTTTGAACCCGGCGACCACCGCCAAATCGCGGTGAAGGTGATCGACGATCGCGGCAACGAATTACTGGTTGTCGAGCAAATTTCTTAGGAGAAGATTTTTTCCATGGCTGCAATCACACCCTTACCCAAGAATCACAAATTCAAACCGCTTATATACATATCTACAGATCAGCTAGAAACCCTTGAATCAAATCAGAAGGACGGTAAAACCAAAGCAAATCAATCCCAATCGCCTTCGGTGGCAACTCTTGCTGGTATAGCAGCAGCCGGTTTTTTACCTGTAATTGGTGGGCCGTTAGCAGCGTATGCACTGGGATACAACATATTTTCTAATAACAACGACTCAAAAGACTTTCGGCAGTCACAGGAATCTCCTCCTTCAGACACTGACAAAGTTGCCAGAGTTCTTGACAAACTCAATCTTGAAGCGTTGTCAACCCTGGTGGATATCGTTCCCTTTTCAGCTTTGCCTGAAGACTTGGACTTCCCTCCAGGGCATCCATTGCCAGGTGAAGTTTATCGTGTCCATCCATTAAAAGAACGCAACCGTCAGTACATACCAGTTGATGCGTATGAAACGCTGCTATATCAAGAACGAGAGGCGGAGCTTATTCGTCTGTTAATTGATTTGGGTGCTAGCAAAATCGAGGTTTCTTATTCCAGAACTGGACAGACAAAAGCTCTGGGCAAGGCTGAGGTTGGCATCCCTCAGATGGCAGAAGCCAAAGCCAGTATAGATGGGAATTACTTAGCCTTAGATGTCGAGACTAGAACGTTTAATCTCAAGGGAAAATCTTCGATTTCGGATTTAGAGTTTGACCATAAAACCTATGCTTGGCTTCCCTACGAGCCGAGTTGGAACACGGTAGTTCATGCTCGCCTGATGAGCGGGGGATGTTCATCAGCGGCCATTGAACTTACCCGAAATAACTCTTATTCAGGTTCCGCTGACTTCAAAATGGACGGCATTTTACAGGAAATTTCAAAACTAGAAATGGGTGCTGGGTTTTCAAGGGTGCGTCAGCAGAACAATGTTATCCGTGTTGATTTTCCTGCCTCATAAGGTAAAGGCTAGCTATAGGTTAAGACTATGGATGAATTCGTTAGAAAAGCAGCCAGTATCGGTTTACCTATGATCATTCTGTTGATCACCATGTCCACTACTGGACTGTTTGGGGCCGCTGCCGTTACAACGGCCCTAGCAATGCTCGGGCCAGGAGGAATGGTTGGTGGTATTTTTCTGCTTGGGATCGTTGGCGTAGCGGGCGAAGTGCTCACCAAATACGGACTAGAGGCGGTCTTAGTCGCCATATATCAAGAGCGTAAGCGTAGCGGTGAGTCGGTTGAATCCCTACTACGTGAAATCAGCAAAATACCTATTTCTGGAGACTTGAAAAGGAAACTTAGAGATGAGATTGCCTAAAAGACTAACGGGATGAAAGACCCACATCTCCACTTCCTAACCCATTACTGTTACTAGCCCCTTGCTTGAGCAGACCCATCGGCTAATCCTATGACCTACGAAGTCGATACCCCCATTCTCAACTCTCCCTTTGAGCCACCCCAGCGCTACTGGTTTATTCAAGAGGGAGAACAGCCCGACCTGCGCACGGGGCGGAGGCCATCGATTGTCTACCCGCCACGGGATCAGAAACAGCCCTGGGACATTGGTGCAGATACGATGCAACCCTGCATTAAGCTGCCCATGGGGCACGGAGCCAGAGGGTTTGGTAGCGCTTACTTTATGGTGCTGGTGAACCGCATTCGGGGGATTGTAGATGACTGGCGATCGCAGCATTATCCCGGCGTCACCCGCACCACCCTAGAACTGCTCAACCATTGGCATGACGAGAACCGAGAAACCCGGCTGTTTTTCACCCAACGGGAAGCCGTAGAGACCATTATCTTTTTGACCGAGGCCCGCGCTGACTTTCTCCAGGGCATTGCCATCCCCAGCGATGAACCCACCGAACGGCAGTGGGAGGCGGGGGTCAGAGCGTTTAAACGCTATGCCTGCAAGATGGCGACGGGGTCCGGCAAAACCACCGTCATGGGGATGCTGTCGGCCTGGAGCGTTTTAAATAAGGTGAATAACCGTAGCGATGCCCGCTTCTCTGATGTGGTGCTGATCGTGTGTCCGAATGTGACGATCCGCGATCGCCTCGCTGAGCTGGACCCCAACAACGGCGAAGCCAGCCTCTACCGCACCCGTAACCTGGTGCCCTCAGGTTTAATGGACAGCCTCCGCCGGGGGCGAGTGCTAGTGAATAACTGGCACGTCTTTGAGCGTAGAACCCCCCAGACCATTGGCGATGCCCCCGCAAAAGTCGTGCAAGTGGGTGTCCCGATCCAGACCACAGAGCTGATCCGCATTGGCGATAAAAACACCACTGCCCGAGGCCGACGCTACCTCGACCTCGACTCTTACCGCAGTCAGGTGGCGTTGGGGCAACTCCAGGTGGCCGAAGGGGGCGAAAAATACGACAAGCAAGGCAACTTAGAATCCGCCAAAGTGGTTGCCTTTCGACGGGTCGAGAGCGAAACCGCCTGGATAAAGCGCATCCTGGGGCGCGAAGTGGGTGGCAAGCAAAATATTCTGGTGCTCAACGATGAGGCTCACCATGCCTACCGCATCCCCGATGAGGAGCCCGATGCAGAACAGTTGGCCCTGCTAGAGGAAAACATCGAAGAGGACAACGACTATACCCGACGCGAGGCCACCATTTGGGTCGAGGGGTTAGACCGCATCCATAAAGCACGGGGCATCAATCTTTGTGTGGACCTATCCGCCACCCCTTACTACCTGTCCAGCGTGGGCCGCAACGCCAACATGCCGTTTCCCTGGGTCGTCAGTGACTTCAGCCTGATGGATGCGATTGAAGCAGGGCTGGTCAAGGTGCCCCAGCTCGCAGTTCGGGACTCCACCGGCTCCGAAATTCCCGGCTACTTCAATATCTGGAAGTGGATTATGGAGAAAATGACCCCGAAAGAACGGGGCAGCAATAAGGTCAACCCCCGCCCCCAAGCAGTGCTGAAGTATGCCCAACACCCGATTACGATTCTAGGTGGCCAATGGGCCGAGACAACGGTGGAATGGGCCAACGAAGATAACGACGACCCTCGGCCCCCAGTGTTTATTCTGGTTTGCAAAAATACCAACATTGCCAAGGCCATCTATGAATGGCTGGCGGAGCAGACCCAGGGTGCCAGCATCTCCCCCTGCAAAATTGAGTATTTCCACAACACCCCAGAACGCATCAGCACCATTCGGGTGGATTCCAAAGTGGCCCAGGAAATGGAGTCGGATAACGCCGCCTCCGACGAGGCTCGCTGGATGCGGCTGACCCTCGACACCGTAGGGCAGAACGACTGGCCCACAGATACCCAGAAGCGCCCTATCTATCCAGACGGGTTTGAAGCCCTAGCCCAGAAGCTAGCGCGCCCCCTACATCCCCCTGGTCGAGACATTCGCTGCATTGTCTCGGTGGGAATGCTCACCGAAGGGTGGGACTGCCGAACCGTCACCCATGTGGTGGGAATTCGCCCTTTTATGTCCCAGTTGTTGTGTGAGCAGGTGGTGGGGCGGGCGCTGCGCCGTCGTAGCTATGAACTGACGGAGACCGGAACCTTTGAAGAAGAGGTGGCTCAGGTGTTTGGGGTGCCCTTTGAAATCATTCCATACAAGGCCAACCCCGGTAACACCAGGCCACCTAAGCAGAAGCGCCATCGGGTCTATGCCGTCCCTGGCAAAGCCCACCTTCAGCTTGAGATCCCACGGGTGGAGGGCTATACCCAAGCCGTGAGGAACCGAGTCAAGGTGAACTGGCAAGCGGTGCCCACTCTAGAAATCAACCCCTTTGACATTCCGCCAGAGGTGCAGATGAAGGCGACGGTTCTCAACAACAAGGGCAGACCGTCTCTCTCTGGTCCCGGCCAGCTCCAACAGCTTGATCTCAACCCCTACCGCCAGGGCAGGCGGTTTCAGGAACTGGTCTTTGACATCGCCACTGCCCTCACCAAGACCTACATGAGTGGTGTGCGCGCAGCGTCTCCGCAGGAGAATCGCTACGAAGCCCCGGCCCATGTGCTGTTCCCGCAATTGCGGCAAATTTGCGATCGCTACCTACGCGAGAAGATCAAACCCATTGCCCCCTGCCAGCGCATCGACGTTTTTCTATCCCCTTACTACGGCTGGGTGGTAGACCAACTCATCGAGGCTATTCAGCCTGACACCGACCAGGGTGAAGCGCCCGAGGTGCCCTATTTCGACACCCATCGCCCGGTCTGCGCCACCGCCGATGTGGACTTCTGGACCAGCAAAGAAGTTCGAGAGGTGATCAACTCCCACCTCAATTACGTCGTGGCCGACAGCAAGTGGGAAGAAAGCGCCGCCTACATCATCGACAACCACTCCGGCACCGCTTCATTTGTAAAAAACCAGGGCCTCAACTTTGCGATTCCCTACATCGGCAATGATGGGCAGTCCCACGACTACATCCCTGACTTCATCATCCGCTTCAAAACCGCAACGCCCCACTACCTCATTCTGGAACCGAAGGGCTTGGATAAATCGCGGGAGGTCAAGAAGGCAGCGGCGGAACGGTGGGTAGCAGCGGTGAATGCGGATGGCCGCTATGGCCACTGGCAATACGCCCTATGTCAACAAAAAGATGCCAAACAGCTCATGGATGAGGTGTGGAATGTTCTCAAAAACCATGCTTAACATCAAGCATTTACCGCCATACTTCTGCATCGGCGAGTACGTTCCTAAAAGATTTTGGAGTGATGAAAACACCCCAGATGACGGTTACACAGGCTTTGTGTTGGATATTAAAAATAGCGATGACGAAGCAATTTTTGAATGCATCGAATTGTTCTCGAATAACCTTACTGGTTTTGATGCTGTCACAGCAGTGCCCTCTAGCAAAATAAGTGGCACCAGCGGCATTCAGAGAGTGGCTCAGGGGATTGCTCGCGCATCCTCCGTGACCGATGCCACGAGTTGTCTTCGGCGGCATCAGAGCATTTCATCCCATCATGAAGGGCATCGTGCGATAGACGTTCATCTCCAATCCATTTGCCTAGAGCATCCAGAACTTATAGAGGGTAAGTCAGTGCTTCTAATAGACGATGTGAGAACCACAGGGGGCTCTATTGATGCCTGTCGGCAACGATTGGAGGAAGCATCACCAAACCTCATTAGAGCCGTTGCGCTCTCCCAAACATGCGGATCTGACAATGAAGATTTTTTTGACCGTTATCAGGACACTTTTATGGAGATACACACGGACTACAAGGAACAAAAGGATGTTTTAGATGTGTGTTGTGATATCGAAGAAGAGGCATTGGAGAATTTACGGCGCTTTGTTTATGGTGATTCATGATTTCTTGATCAACAGTCCTAGGCTTTCTGAATTTCTAAATCCCTCTCCAAAATTAATTTGCTTGATTACATTGTGAATCATGAGTAACCAACAACCCGAAGACAATCCTTCTCAAGACCCTGACATTTACCGCGCCAAGCAATCTGCACAGTCGCAGAAGGGAAATGTCACCCAGGTGGGCAGAGATTACACATCAACATCAACAACCCATGTGAGCATTTGGATATCGCTAATTCTCATTAGCGTTCTAGTTCTGGGTGGCATGGGCTGGCTTTTAGGCGTCAGGGTTAACGTTGGCGAGAGTGGTGTTGAAATCCAGATTCAGGACTCAGGGGAAAACTGATGGAAGAACCAGAGAAGCATTCATCTAATCAACAAAAAGCCCAAGCTGGAGGTGACATCCTTCAAGTCGGTAGAGACTATATTCGGCAGGTCCAGGTCAACTTCAACTCTGGAAACTGGCTCATAGGCGTTGTGGCCCTCATTCCCTTACTCCTCCTTCTCTATGGGGGCTGGAAAGTAATTGAAGGCGTGGGTACAGGATTGGTGGTTTCTGAAGCGGACTCTGAACCAGTTGAAACAGCTTCAGAAAATGAAGCCTCAGCAATGCTGACAAATGGCAGGGCTCAGGTTATGACGCTGAATCTTGAAAAGGACCAAACCATCTGGCTCCAAGCAGCAACGCCAGATAGTCTCATGGCTTTTTTCGTTAATGCCATTCCCCTCCAAGACTATCAAAATGGGACATTCAAAATCAATGGTGGCTCAAACCTAGAAGGCATGATTGCAATCCAAGGAGCCACCTACAGCATCAATGCTGTAGATACAGACTTGACCATTAGCTTTGAGAGTAATCCCGTCACCGCAGGCGAGTTTGTTCGCGCTAAGGTCACGGGTACTGTGACTGGTGGTAAAACTGTCAATTTTGAGATTGTCGTGCCCATGCAAGGATGAGCCAGACTTGTTTAACAGCCCTAACCTCAGAACCCCTTGATACCAGACAGGCAACCTTGTCCGCCTAATCCATGACAGAGCGCTACTTGGAGAAAATCAGTATTGGCGATCTCGACTGCCTAATCATCAGCGCCATCGATCCCACCTCTGAGTTTTTAGATGACATTCACTAACTTGCTATTCCTCTAGCGTCTACTCCCACACAACCACCACGGATCATGCAGACAAATACGCGAATTCAAGATGTTCAAGGCACCGCTGCACAAACCTGGGGGAATGTCTTTGTCCCAGTCAGTGGCGGCACGGTTACGCTTACCGTCAAAGGCGATTTGTTAGAAGCCAGAATCAAACTCCGAATGGGCACCCAAACGATTTGGACTCGTATCCAGACAGTCAGTAGCATTGAAATTAACCATTCCCCCGCATTAGCCCTCATTGTGTTGGGGATTCTGATTATCCTCACTGGACTGGGAATGATGGCTAGCTCCGTAAGCTTGGGGCTCATTATTCTGGCTGTTGGCATCGCAATTACGGTGTACGCCTGGGTGAACAAGCGCAGGCTAATGGTGATTTATGCGAGTAACAGCGTCATTCCAGTATTTATGACCAAACCCACCGAGACGTATGAGAAGTTTGGAATGGGTATTTTAGCGATGGCTCGACATCTTAATCATCCTCTGCAACCCACCCAACGCCCGCCGACAAAAAGACCTTAGCCATTCACTCCGTTGTCCCCACACCCGGTCCCTAAGGCTCTGGATCGTTTTTATCGCTCCTAGGCTCTGCGTGGGAATGCAGGCGTTGACGCTTCTGCGCCCTAATCGTCGGGAGCTATTTCAAACTTTCTAAGTCCACAGAAGTTTACCTGCTACGACCTATCTCATGACGCAAATTTATTTCAAAGGCAAGAAGTTACATGTGCCACTGATCCATCTTCCATACGAAAACCTGAAACGTTAATATTAGATGCTCCATACCCCTCTTCAAAGGTAATCCAAAACTGCAAGTACAGGGCACCGGTTTGCATTGACCAAATGCCAACTTGGTCCTGAGCTGATGGGAGAATTTTGATGTTGACAGGTTCTGATTCTGGTCCTAGTAATGAGATCACATCCTGTTTTGAGGCACCTGCTTCTATCTGATCAAAATGAGCAAACTCAGCACTGGGCAAAGCGCATTCTCCAGTCACAAGCGAGGCTTTTTTGCTTTCGAGGTCATAGGTTTTCTTTGTTATCCCATTACGTTCGGTGACTGTATTTGGCGCATTATCAAAATCTTCTGGTGAAGGGAATATCGCAAGCTACCATTCTTGCCAGTCACGTTCACGCAAAAATGGTAAATTACATCCTGTAAATATGAGCAATATTGGTAGAGCAAATAGCCTGAAAGTTTTCATGATTTAAGAAACCTTTCTATTGATAATATTGAATATTTGAGTTGACTTGACATCTATAATCCCCAATCTTCTCCAACTCCCCCACCAACCGCGCATACCTTCCCGCAAATAGATGCAGTTCATCCTGGGCGCGGGTCATGGCTACATAGAGCTGGCGGCGGGCGATGGTCAAAGACCGGCCCAGAGGGCCATCGCTGCCGTTTCCCCATCGTCATTGCAGCAGTCAGCAAACTGCTCCACCCACAGCAACAGCACCACCTTGAACTCCAGCCCCAGGGAAGAGAGGGCCGTAACGATGCGGATGCCGGGGGCGCTGGCGCTGTATTGGGTCTTAGTTGCCTGGTCCTTAGTGACCCAGTAGGGCCTTAAACCCATGTCATCCAGACGGTGCAGCAGACCATCGAAGGCGTCTCCATCCCGCCTCTCCTTGCGGCGATAGAGAATCGCCAGATCTGCCGGAGAGTAGCCCGATTCGCAGAGCGCAGTGGCTATGACCGGCGCTGTGCGGCCAACCGTTGGCCTAGCCAAGCTTGATCCGCCTGCCCTAAAGCCGGAGGGGGTGGGGATTGGCTGTA
>CAYGVA010000018.1:0-38147 GCA_964353225.1 uncultured Leptolyngbya sp. | reverse complement strand
TCAATGCCTGGGGATTGGCTCAGAAGGTGCTCATCGTCGCCGCCCAAGTGCTGATCGATGACCGCACCCGTGGCGTGATTGCCTACGGCGATGGCATCATCACCAGCCGGAATACCTTCCAGAAATACTACGAGCAGGCAGAACTCAAAGCCTACATCGACCAGGTTCTAGGTGTAGATGCCATCCCCGTAGCCCTCGGCATCTACTTTGTGTTCCGCGATGAAGCCCAGGCCGAAACCTTTCGGGCCTCCCGCTTCCGCTCCCGCGCCAGGTCCCCCCAGGTTCGCCTCAAGGTCAGCAAGTTCGAAGAATACCGAACCCTACTGCAACCGCTGATGGATTTCTACACCGATCGCGGTCGCCTCCCCACCTCTGAAGAAATCACCACCGATGTAGGGGCGCACGGCTGTGCGCCCTTACCGGAAACCTTTGGCAGCATCAAGCGCGCCTTCAAGATCGTCCTACAGGCCACCGATGCAGGGGAATGGGATGCGATCGCTGATAAACGCCGCAGCGATCTGATGGTGTATCTCGCCCTTAGCCACTTTGGCAAACGTCCCAAATTCAAAGACCTCTCCCCCTCAGTGCAGGCCGATGTTAAAGCCCTCTTCGGCAGCTACCCGCAAGCCTGCACGGCTGCGGATCTCATGCTGATGAGCTTGGGCCACCCAGACTTAATTGAAGAGCGTTGCCGTCAGAGTGCCATTGGTCAGCAGCGCCCCAACTCCCTGTGGGTGCATGTCTCCGCGATCGATCAGCTCGATCCCCTGCTGCGCCTTTATGAAGGCTGCGCCTCCCGCACCATCGGGCGGCCGGAGGAGGCCACAGTGGTGAAGTTCCACTGCCACAAGCCCCAGATCACCTATTTCGTCTATCCAGACTTCGACAAAGACCCCCATCCGGTCTTGCAAACCAGTATGGTGATTGGGCTCCGGGATTTGCAGGTGCGCTATCGCGACTATGACCGTGATAACCCGCCGTTACTGCACCAGAAGGATCAACTGATCACAGCGGACTATCCGGGCTACGCCAAGTTTGCCAAGCTCAGCCAGCAGGAGCGCAAGTGGGGGTTATTAGACGATGTCAAAGCGATTTTTGATCGGCGGGGTTGGGCGCAATGCTTGATAGAGCATGGAGCAGAATTACGGGGGCATCGAGTGGTGTGGCGCAAGGCTATAGATCCAGCTCAGAAGCGACAGATCCAGTCCGCCATGCGCCCCCGGCCTGAATCAGGTTAACCAGTGCTCAATCCCTTTGCGGATTGGGGTGCCTTGAGCCGTAAAGGTCCAGATCGCACGTTTGTGTTGAGGACCGTAGCTGATATGGATGGGACGATCTGGGCTGTAAAAGTAGAGGGAATCGAAGGGTAAGTCTGCTTGTAGAATCCATTTCACCAGGTCATCACTGGGTAGATTTAGAATTTTGAAATCACATGCTGCCCCCAGCCGTGGGCAGTAGTAATTCCCATGCCGATTCACCTCATGGGCCATGTGCTGATCCAGATTAGGGCTGACCCGGCCATGCTTGATCCCCGTCACCGGATCTTTCTTTGCTAGCCACCGCTTCAAATCCGCTGAGCAGAAGCCGTAGGTGAGTTGAAAGTGCTCTTGGTCAAAGGCATCAATCACTGGGTCGATGAGGTGTTGACATAGCGCTTCTAAAGCCGGAACCGTCTCATCCCAGTTCTTCGGATATGGGTCAATCTGCTCGGCGTACCGGCGGTAGGTCTGCGTGCAAGTGCAAAATTCCGCCAGGGTCAGGTAGCGTCCTAACCGCTGCTGCGCTCTATCCTCAGGTTCCTGTGAAGGCATTTATCCTGACCCATGTGTACTCTGACGGCTTGGGAACTTACTTTAGTACATCCCTTTCGGTGGAGACTGCGGGTAGCTTTGTGGCGCAATCATCCTGATTTTTGCAACGGTGCTAGCGCCACGAAAGGGGTGATCGTCCCCCGAAGGAGTAGACAGTGCCGTCCCCTAAAAGCGTTCCCTGCGTTGGCGACCAGCCCAAATCTATCCGGCCTAAACGACGGCTTCTGTAGCGCCAAACTCCCCTGTTTCCCGCAAGGCATCTAGAAACGCATAGAGGGCTGGGGTTTGTAGGGCATCTTTCACGAGGGACGCCCCGATGGGTCGAGCCAACGCAAATGGCAAACGACAAACCTGCACCCCTGGCGGAATCGGTTCTGCCGATAGCCGCGTCAAAATTGCGATGCCTAACCCCTGCTGCACCATCCCCGTCATCGACGAGTCATGGCGGATGCGGTAGTGCACCTTGAGGGGTTTTTCGAGGCTGGCAAACTTTTTCTCAATGGGAGAAAAGCAGGTGGCGTGGGAAGACGCAATCAGCGTGCTGCTGGCCAAATCTTCTACTGTGAGTTGGGCATCCCGCAGGCCGCTTTGGGGGGGTAATAGGGCAATATATTCATCATCCAAAATGTGTAAGGTTTCAAACTCCTCACCGGTCAACAGCTCCGCCACACAGACATCGATGTGTCCTTGCAGTAGCGCTTGCTTAAGCTGATGACCCTCATCGACTTCTAGCAAGGTGATTTGAATATCGGGATAGCGGCGGTGGAGTCGGGCGATCGCCCCCGGCAGCACATGGGTCGAAATGCTGCGAAACGACCCGACCCTAACCGTGCCACCCTTAAGGCCCTTCGCTTGATCGGCGGTGCTAAATAGGCCTTCTAGCTCCCCTTGGATCTGGCGGGCATGGGCCACGGCGCGATCGCCCACCGGCGTGAGCTGCGCCCCATGGCGACCCCGCGTAAATAACACCACCCCCAACTCGGTTTCTAGGGTGGCGATCGCATGGCTAATGGTGGACTGCGTGACCTCTAGGTGGAGGGCCGCCTCACTAAAGTTGCCGTATTCAGCAACCGCCAATAAAGCCCTTAATTGCGAAAGCTTCAGTTTCCAGGGATTCATCGGAAAAGTGGAGCGGATTTCCATGTTCCCAGGCTATCGCACCCATCGATAGAACGGATATCGATTTTGTGCATACCCGCCATTCATGCCATGGTTTGGCACCCCAAAACCCCGTCGCTACAGTGAGATGGAAGGGGAAAACAAAACGTCTTCCCTCGCTCCACACCACCTACGCCACAAGCAAAGGGGCCTTTATGAACAGCTACACCAATTCCAACCAACTCCCCCTCGAACAGCAACGCCGCCACCTAGAAGCGCTGATTCAAACCCCCCAGACTTCTCGCGATGGCCTGGGCAAAGCCCTCACTCAACTGGGCCAAGGCATGGTGAATTGGCTGACCCAGGGTTCCCAGCCTCGCATTACCACAACCCAACGGGGTGACACCGAGATGTGGAAGGTTCAGGACCCCATTGATGGTCAAGTCCTGTATTTCGATCACGAAGACCAGGTGCGTGCCTGGTTAGAAGGCCGTCATAACGGCTAGTGCGTTACCCCAGCTTTCCGTCTCGACAGGTTGTTTCTACCACCGCGAGCGGGAAGCAGGGGAACGGATAGCTGCTAAGGGCTGGCTGCGTTCCGGTGCTCGTCTACAGCCTTACTGTTGGCGTCCCCTGCTACCATGAGCCGGTCCAAGATTTCGCCCAGCTTATCGGCAATTCCCTCCACCCAAGCTTCATCCTGCTGGGTATAGCTGCGGGGGGCATTGGCCGCTAAAATCAATACCCCGTTTGAGCCCATGGGTTGGCAAATTACCCCTTGGGTATTGGGGGGCAAATAGTCAAATTCCACTCGCCCTGGATAAATTTTTAGATTGACCAAATAAACGGCCTTGCCACTGTCTAATACCCGCTGGAGGATTGTGCCTGGGGTGACGGTCACCTCGGGGCCGAGTACGCCCCGGCGCATCAGCACGGTGCCGTCGTAATAGGCTACGAGCGATCGCGTCACGGTGTTGGTCAGCAGCAGATGGGAGGCCCAAGCCAACTCCATTTGAACCATCTCTGGCAACGTCTCTGCCAGCTCAAATCCACTGTCACCCTCTAGGATCACGGCCTCGGGGGAGCGGGGTTGCACCCGTTGCCACAGCAGCCCCACCAGCACCAAGAGGGCGCTCAAAATTACCCCCATCACATCAGAGCGGGCTTGGGAGTCCGTAAGGGCGGGGGTCAAAATTCGATTGACCATTAATAAACTGCTGCCCAAAACGCCCACCACAATGGGCAGGCGTCTGATCACAGCATTGCCATCAGCTTTAGACTGCGGAGACGGGGCCACCGGCCTCAGTCCTCAGGCTTGCTGGTGCGGGCATAGTCATCTTGATAGCGAACAATATCGTCTTCGCCCAAATACTCGCCATTTTGCACCTCGATCAAAATCAAGGGAATCACACCGGTATTTTCTAACCGGTGGGAGGTGCAAGGGGGCACATAGGTGGATTGGTTAGAGGTCAGGAGAATCTCTTGCTCGCCGCAGGTGACCTTCGCCGTGCCACACACCACGATCCAATGCTCACTGCGGTGGTGGTGCATCTGCAGGCTGAGGCGGTGGCCGGGTTTGACCTCAATGCGCTTGATCTTATAACGGCTGCCCTCTTCTAGGACGGTGAATGAGCCCCAAGGGCGAAGTTCGGTGGCGGCGACGCTTTGGTTATTTCCCATGGGCACAGGGAGATTAGTGATGGGTTGCGTCATTTCTTCAAGTTTGGGCACGATGCAAATTCCTCCAAGTTCCGTGAGGGTGACGTTAAAGACAAGGGCGCGATTCGCCTAGTTTTAGGATGCCCATTGATCTGATTCATGGGACTCAAGGGACTCACAACGCCTTCAAGGGCGAGCCCTACTGTGCCAAATATAGCAACGCTGCTCCTTAAGCAGCGCCGTCATTGGCCCGATTCTAATCATTCACATCAACTCTTTACGGGAATGGGGCTAGACTTCAATGCTGCTTCAAAAAAACCGCCCCCCATGGGCAGTTTCATCGCAATTTGCTAAGACGGCTACAGCGCTCACCCAGGGGGCCACGAGTATAATTAACGATCCAAGCACTCGCAAAAAGCGCCGATTTATTTGCGCCCATAGGCACTATCAACGGCTGTTTTGCCAAGGTAATGGTGGTTTTGGCCATGGCGCTGGGGGCCACCGGGCCATTCCTGGTCACAAGCACATTACCCCGTGGCCCTGTTCGAGAGCGGCAAGCGATAAATCGATGCCGGCAACTGCGAAGGCAGAACGTGCTCTAGCTCACCCACCCATTGGGTCAAAGGCCCCCAAGGCTGGCCCTGCCTATGTAAAGCTGGCTGTTTACAATGGGTCCCGGTGAGGCTAGCGGTCCTGAATGGATCTGGCTCAATCCATGCCATTTGGGTGGATTTCATTGTTGTTGAATACAGTCACTAGGCAAGGCGTCTCATGGAAAAGACACGGGTACATCACAGCACATCACTGCCCGCATCGGATCAGGCGGTACCGCCTGTGGCTCCCCGATGGCTGGTGGAAGAAAGAGACGCCTGCGGGGTCGGGTTCGTTGCCGATCAGCAGGGCCGTGCCAGTCACCAGTTAGTCCAACAGGCCCTCCATGCCCTCAGCTGCATGGAGCACCGGGGGGGCTGCTGCGCCGACCGTGAGTCTGGGGACGGGGCGGGCGTCATGACGGCCATGCCTTGGGCCTTATTACAAAAGTGGGCTGACGCCTCGGGCCACACCCTAGACCCCGCTGCCACTGGGGTAGCCATGGTATTTTTGCCACAGATCGCCGCAGCGGTGGAGATTGCCCGTGAAGCCTTTGTGGTGGCCGCGAATCAGGCTGGGTTGACGGTTTTAGGCTGGCGTCCGGTGCCGGTCAAGCCCGATGTACTCGGGCAGCAGGCCCGCAAAAACCAGCCGCTCATTGAACAATTTTTGGTCCAGTCTCCTGACCTCCAGGGGGATGCCTTGGAGCGGCTGCTTTATCAGGTGCGCCGCCAAGCCCACCGCGCCCTAGTGGGATGGCAGGGGCCGGGCGACATCGCCGCCGCGCTACAGGACACCTATGTCTGCTCCTTTTCCAGCCGTACCCTCGTGTACAAGGGCATGGTGCAATCAGCGGTGCTGCGGCAGTTTTATTTGGATTTGCAGGATAGCGACTACGTCAGCCCCTTTGCGGTCTATCACCGCCGCTTTAGCACCAACACGATGCCCAAGTGGCCCCTAGCCCACCCGATGCGATTGGTGGGCCACAATGGCGAGATCAATACTCTGGTCGGCAACCTCAACTGGATGCGGGCGCGGGAGGCGGATTTGGCCCATCCGTTGTGGGGCGATCGCCTGCAAGAGCTGCGCCCCATCGTCAATTTCGATAACAGCGACTCCGCCAACCTCGATGCAGTGATGGAGCTCCTGGTGCGCTCGGGCCGCAGCCCCTTAGAAGCGCTGATGATTTTGGTGCCAGAAGCCTATAAAAATCAGCCTGATCTCGAAGTCCGTCCCGAAATCACCGATTTCTACGAATACTACAGCGGCCTGCAAGAGCCCTGGGATGGTCCGGCCCTGGTGGTCTTCAGCGATGGCAAACAGGTGGGGGCCACCCTTGATCGCAACGGTCTGCGTCCTGCCCGCTACGTCATTACCCGTGACGGCCTGATCATTGTCTCTTCTGAAGCTGGGGTCGTTGATATTCCCGTGGAGGACATTGTCGAAAAGGGCCGCTTGGGTCCCGGCCAAATGATCGCTGTGGACTTTAGCACCCAGGAGATTCTCAAAAACTGGACCATTAAAGAGCGGGTGGCGAAGCAGCAGCCCTATGGCGACTGGCTAGACACCCATCGCCAAGTCATTCCGCCCCAACTGTTCTCAGAACCCCTACAGGTGGATGCCGCCACCCTATTGCAACAACAAACCGCCTTTGGCTATACAGCCGAAGATGTTGACCTGATCATTCAGGACATGGCGGCCCTGGCCAAAGAGCCCACCTTCTGCATGGGGGATGACATTCCCTTGGCGGTGCTCTCCACCAAGGCCCACTTGCTGTACGACTACTTTAAGCAGCGGTTTGCCCAGGTCACCAACCCAGCCATTGACCCCCTGCGGGAGCGGTTGGTGATGTCCCTGACTACCCAACTCGGGGCGCGGGGCAATTTGCTGGATGTGGGACCAACCGATGCCCAATTTTTGAAGCTCGATTCCCCCGTCCTCAATGAAGCGGAGCTGGATCAAGTTAAATCGTCCAGCCTAGAAAATGCAACCCTCTCCACCCTTTACAGGGTTGAGTCTGGTCCTGAGGGCCTACGGCAGGCGGTGGCGAACCTCTGCGATCGCGCTGATGCAGCGGTAAAAGCCGGAGCGGTGATTTTGGTGCTGAGCGATCGCGTGGATGGCTCAGGCCATCCGACGCGCTTAGATAACGCGACAACCTATATTCCCCCCCTAGTAGCGGTGGGTGCAGTCCATCACCATTTGATTCAGGCGGGGCTGCGGATGCAGGTGTCCCTGGTGGTAGATACGGCCCAGTGCTGGAGCACCCACCATTTTGCTTGCCTGGTGGGCTACGGGGCCAGCGCCATTTGCCCCTACATGGCCCTAGAGTCGGTGCGTCATTGGTGGGGGGACAGCCGCACCCAAAAACTGATGGAGACCGGCAAGCTCGCCCCAGTCACCCTCACCGGAGCCCAAGACAACTATCGCCATGCGGTCGAAAATGGTCTGCTCAAAATTCTCTCGAAGATGGGCATCTCCCTGATTACCAGCTACCAGGGGGCGCAGATTTTTGAAGCGGTGGGCATTGGATCCGATCTGTTGGATTTGGCCTTCCGGGGCACGGTCTCTCGCCTGGGCGGCCTCACCCTCCAGGATTTGGCCCAGGAAACCAACACCTTCCATCAACGGGCCTTCCCCGATCTGAGCGGCAAGCGCCTGGAAAACATGGGGTTTGTGAAGGCCATGCCCAAGGGGGAGTACCACATGAATACCCCCGTCCTGACCAAGGCTCTCCATAAAGCCCTGAAGTCTAAGCAGTATGACCATTACGAGATCTACAAGGCCCAGTTGCAGGGGCGCACGCCAACGGCATTGCGGGATCTGCTGGATCTGGCCAGCGATCGCGCCGCCATTCCCCTAGAAGAAGTGGAGTCTATTGCCAGTATCATGGCCCGCTTCTGTACCGGCGGCATGTCCTTGGGGGCATTGTCCCAAGAGGCCCACGAGGTGTTGGCGATCGCCATGAACCGCATTGGCGGCAAGTCTAACTCTGGGGAAGGGGGCGAAGATCCGAAGCGCTTCCAGACCTTGACCGATGTGGATGAGAACGGCCAGTCACCCCAGTTCCCCAATCTCAAGGGCCTGCGCAACGGCGACACCGCCAATTCAGCCATTAAGCAGGTGGCCTCAGGGCGGTTTGGGGTCACCCCCGAATACCTGAGCCATGGCAAACAAATCGAGATCAAGCTGGCCCAGGGGGCCAAGCCCGGAGAAGGGGGCCAGCTCCCCGGCAAAAAGGTCAGCCCTTACATTGCGATGCTGCGGCGGTCCAAACCGGGGGTGTCCTTAATTTCACCGCCCCCCCACCACGACATTTATTCCATTGAGGATTTGGCCCAACTGATTTTTGACCTGCACCAAATCAACCCCAAGGCGGGGGTGTCGGTGAAGCTGGTGTCGGAAATTGGCATTGGCACCATCGCCGCTGGGGTCGCAAAAGCCAACGCCGACGTGATCCAAATTTCCGGCCACGATGGCGGTACCGGTGCTTCGCCCCTGAGTTCGATCAAACATGCGGGCCTGCCGTGGGAGCTGGGCCTCACCGAAGTGCAGCGGGTTTTACTCGAAAATAAGCTGCGCGATCGCGTCCTGCTGCGGGTTGATGGCGGTCTCAAAACCGGCTGGGATGTGGTGATGGGAGCCCTGATGGGGGCCGAAGAATTTGGCTTTGGCTCCATCGCCATGATTGCCGAGGGCTGCATTATGGCGCGGGTCTGCCACACCAATAACTGCCCGGTGGGGGTCGCCACCCAAAAAGAGGAGTTGCGGAAGCGGTTTACGGGGCTCCCCGAGCATGTGGTCAACTTTTTTTACTTTGTGGCCGAAGAAGTGCGATCGCTCCTGGCCCATCTGGGATACCGCCAACTGTCAGACATTACCGGACGCACCGATCTGCTCAAACCTAGATCGGGGGTCGAGCTGACCAAAACCGCATCCCTCGACCTGTCGGCCCTGCTAGATCTCCCCGATGTGAGCAGCGATCGCACCTGGCTCCACCATGGCGACATCCATAGCAATGGACCGGTCCTGGATGACCAGATATTGGCGGACAGCGATATTCAAGGGGCGATCTCCCAGCACGGGACCACCCAGAAAACCTACAAGGTGGTGAATACCGACCGTACCCTTGGGGCGCGGGTGGCGGGGGCGATCGCCCAGCGCTATGGCAATAGTGGCTTTGAGGGGCGGCTCGACCTCACCTTTGAGGGCAGCGCTGGCCAAAGCTTTGGGGCCTTTAACCTCCCCGGCATGACCCTGACCCTCGTGGGGGAAGCCAACGACTATGTGGGCAAAGGCATGCATGGCGGCACCCTGATTGTGAAACCCTTCCCAGACATTACCTATGACCCCGCCCAGAACGTGATTATCGGCAATACCTGCCTCTATGGCTCCACCGGCGGCACCCTCTACGCCCAGGGCATTGCCGGAGAGCGGTTTGCGGTGCGCAACTCTAAGGCCCAGGCGGTGATCGAAGGGGCAGGCGATCACTGTTGCGAATACATGACCGGGGGCGTCATTGTGGTGCTCGGTCGGGTGGGTCGCAATGTCGGGGCCGGGATGACCGGCGGCTTGGCTTACTTCCTTGATCCAGAGGGGACGTTCCCGACCCGAGTCAACCCTGAGATTGTCAAGGTCCAACGGGTAATCACCCCTGCTGGGGAGCAGCTGCTCAAAGATCTCATTACCGCCCATCACACCGCTACTGGCAGCCCCCAGGCTGCCCATATTTTGACCCATTGGGCCGACTATCTGCCGCAGTTCTGGCAAGTGGTGCCCCCATCAGAAGCGGACGCCCCAGAGGCCAATGCCAGCACCCTGGCAACCGATAAAGTGCTCAGTTCCGTGTAATTGCTTGTCTCTCTGGCAATAACAGGAAAATATAATACCTGCCGGACAATGATCATGCTGGGACACGATGACGATCGCCCGCCATGGGTGGCGGCACCTATCTTGGCAGAAAATCATTGCCCAGAGGGACTAGAATCATCTGGAATCCCATGACGCCCCTTGTAAGCCATCGGGTTAATACCGTATTGACCCCGAGGGCAGGCAGTATATTTTTTCCATAAAACGGCTCCCGTTAGGACAGGGGTGGACTGGGCATTCTGAAAGGGCATTTGGCCGACGATGGCTGGCCTCAAAAGTGGCTCACTTAACTATTCCCCCTGAAAAGCGGGAATGATGTGAAGAAGAGATGAAGCGTTTAGTAAGCTATGGGTTGAGCATCTATCCCATTCTGGCCACGCGCTGTACCACACAGCGATCGCCATTATCGAACCCAGTTCGATACCAACATTGTTTAAAGGGGTTCTTGGGGAATACCCTTAAGCAGTGTTCCATAGCCATCACTGTCCCTTAGCAATCCGTCATAACCATGGCCTCTGCCAAGATCCTTGTTGTTGATGACGACCCTGCCATTCGTAATTTGGTTTATCGCTTTCTTCTAAAGCAAGGCTATGAAATGGAGTCTGCTGAAGATGGCAAGGGTGCTCGTCTGATGTTTGAGCAATTCAACCCAGACCTGGTTGTCCTAGACGTCAATTTGCCGGATGCCAACGGTTATGACCTCTGCCAGGAAATGCAGTCCCGTACGGGAGTCTTTGTTTTACTTCTGACCAGTCGTAGTGACGAAGCCGATAAGATTCGAGGCTTTAACCAAGGGGCTGATGACTACCTCACCAAGCCCTTTAGCCTCGGGGAACTAGAAGTCCGGGTGGGGGCATTATTGAAGCGCCAGCGTCCCGTCACCTTGGCAGAACAACAGCAGCTCACCTTTAATACCCTGGCCATTGACCCGGTGCGTCGAGAGGTGACCCTCGACAGCGAGACGATCTCCTTAACGGCGTTGGAATTTGACCTGCTCCATTTTCTGGCCAGCCATCCGGGTAGAGTATGGCGGCGGGCAGAACTGATTCAGAAGGTGTGGGATTACGAATATGTGGGGGACCAACGGGTGGTGGATGTCCACATTGGCCAAATCCGCAAAAAAATTGAGATTGATACGAACCAACCCGCCATGATCCAAACGGTGAGGGGGGTAGGCTACAAGTTTGACCCTCCTGCCAAAACAGAGGTGAAGGCTTAGCTTAAGACCGACCGTTGCCGGACCATTGAGGCGCTGCTGATGACCGGAATAATTTTCCATGGTTGGGGCTGTGCCGATATTCAGCAATGGCCATGGCAGAGACCCCTGGGCATTTGCGCCCTAGTCAACCGGAGCGTAACTCACAATGGCAAACATGGCCCCTTGGGGATCTTGAATCAGGGCAAAGGTACCCACATCTGGCACCACCATTGGGGGCATCAGTACCTTGCCCCCAAGCTCAGTCGCCTTCGCTGTGGTGACCGCCACCTCATCCACCGTCACAAACGTGCCCCAGGTAGGACGCATGTTGGGCTGACCCTGGGGAATCGGGGCAATATGCCCCATCTCTTGGCCCGCCACCTCAATCACGGTTTGGATGCTACGACCCATCTGGCGGGGTTTGAGGGTCCAGCCAAACAACTCACCATAGAAGGCTTTGGCGGCCTCAGGATCGGTGGTGAGTAACTCGCTCCAGCTAAAGGCACCGTGCTGATCAAAGGGGTTCATGGCGGAGAATCCGGTTAATGTCCAATGCTTTGGCTATGGTGCCATACTTCCCTACCATCACCTCTGGGTCTATCCCATCACTGTCTTGGTGGCTTCACCGGCAGGAGCCTTGCCGCGCCCTAAGGCTCTGGGCGTTTTCGGTGATTCTCAATGGAACTTACCCAAAAAGGATGGCCTACAATTGACCAGGATTTCAGCAAATGCCCTTCTAGGTCCAGGATTCACGGGACCCAAGATGCCTGCTGTGTGCTGGGCAAGATAGACGGTAGAAAAGGGTTGGGGAACGGGTTCTACGTAGCCGGTCCCCTGAGAGAAGTCGTGGGCCGAGCCTTCCCAAAAGGGGTAGGGGACTTTTCGGGAGATCTGGATTCAACTCCCCTCAGCCAGCACGACCTGTGGGATGGTTATAGCGCTAGCCAATTTGCTTAGGACATCTAGAATCACGCTGGTCTTTAGCACACGAGCACAAGGATTTGCAGTCTTGTCTTAGCCGGACTGGCGGCTGTCATACCATGGTCATTTAAGTTTCTGTCTACAAAATGCCTCCGAGGCTCCAAATTACCCCCACAGATTGTTCACCCCTTGGTCGAATGATTCTGAAGTACTTAGATACTCAATCCATCAGCATGAACCGCCTAGCCGACCTGTCAGGGGTTGCTCAGCCAAGGCTCAGAGGCGCTTGTCTTAAGGGTACTTGCCCAACCCCTGAAACCTTAAAGAAATTAGCAAAGGTCATGGGGATGCATCATTTGGAACTTTACACCTTGGCCTATGAAGGGCGATTTGATACGAGCCCAATTGAAGGTGAACCCTATACGCTCAATACCCTTGTTCGAGAGTTGTTTGAAACTGCCAGGGAAATGGGGCTTGCTGCACCTCAATCCGCCCCTTCAAAATCTCAGCTCTGCAAGGCATTGATTGAATTAGGCTTCGTGCCTGTGCCTGAGCAAAATTAAAAAAATGGCAAGTGCACCATGCACTTGCCATTTTTTTGCTCGCTTATGGGGGTTAAAGCAGGGTGCTTTAAGCCGCTACAATCGATGGCTTAAACGGTGGCAGCAGCCTTGATTTTGGCCGTCAGCTCACCAGCAGCGTACTTGGCCGCAAACACTTCGACGCCCACCTGCTTGATCTTGCTCGCGTTGCCAGCAGCCCCAAAGGACTCATAGCGATCGCGGCAAACCTGCTTCATGTACTTGATGGCAGGCTTCATGAAGTGGCGAGGATCGAAGTTAGCAGGATCCTTGAATGCTGCTTCGCGGATAGCAGCGGTGATAGCGAGGCGGTTATCGGTGTCGATGTTCACCTTGCGCACACCACTCTTGATGCCCTTCTGGATTTCCTCAACGGGAACCCCGTAGGTCTCAGGAATGCTACCACCGTTGGCATTGATCATGTCCAACCACTCTTGGGGCACAGAAGAAGAACCGTGCATGACCAAGTGGGTGTTGGGCAGACGCTTGTGGATCTCTTCGATGCGGCTAATGGCTAGAATTTCACCGGTGGGCTTACGGGTGAACTTGTAGGCACCGTGGCTGGTACCGATCGCAACAGCGAGGGCATCCACCTGGGTGGCTTCCACAAACTGAACCGCTTCATCAGGGTCAGTTAGCAACTGGTCGTGGCTGAGGGTCCCCTCAAAACCATGGCCGTCTTCTGCTTCGCCAGCACCGGTTTCTAGGGAGCCCAGGCAACCGAGTTCCCCTTCAACGCTGGCACCAATGGCGTGAGCCACCTTGACCACTTCAGCAGTCACACTAGCGTTGTATTCAAAGCTAGCAGGGGTCTTGGCGTCTGCTTCCAGAGAACCATCCATCATCACGCTGGTAAAACCGTTGCGGATGGCAGAGTAACAGGTAGCAGGGCTATTGCCGTGGTCTTGGTGCATGACCACAGGAATGTTGGGGTAGGTTTCAATAGCGCCCAAGACCAAGTGACGCAAAAAATTCTCACCCGCGTACTTACGCGCACCGCGAGATGCCTGCAAAATCACAGGGCTGTCGGTCTCGCTAGCGGCCTCCATGATTGCCAGGATTTGCTCCAGGTTATTGACGTTGTACGCTGGGATGCCGTAACCGTTTTCTGCTGCGTGATCCAGCATCAGCCGCATAGGGACAAGCGCCATAAAATCCTCCTAAGTCTACTTTCGCCTTCAGGCCGTCTTGAATTCTCAGAACCAATAGGTATCCTCACCTATCAATATTAGGGCAGATTCCGATGTTTATAAAGAATCGTCGCCAATTGCTTAAATTTCTCTAAAGGGAAAACGAAAAAACAAGAACTGCGGGTAGCCCAGTATTCCCCCTCGATGGGTTGTCACTGCACCACTGGTTGAGCCTGCAATGTCCTCAGTTGCCCCTCAACTTAGCAAACCCCTAAATAAACGATATCCCCGTACGGCCATTACGGGGATATCGTTTTGGGACATTCTGGGTGACTCATGTGCCCCCAAAATATGTTCATGAGTTCAAAATTTATGGGTCGCCTGGGATTCGAACCCAGGACCAGTCGGTTAAAAGCCGAATGCTCTACCACTGAGCTAGCGACCCACAATGTGCGAATGGACGTTGCCAGACACAGTTATCGAGGATAACACACAACTTCTCGATAACTATCCCTTTCGCTAATCTCTGGTGAGCTGCCATGATTTCCATCCGACTTTTATCCAGCGGACCTGGCCGCAGTGGCCTAGTTTCACCTCAATCTATGGCCAATACCCTTGAGGTTGTGGCAGGGGCAAGCAGTCCTTCACACAACGTAATTTCACTCTGGGTGTTTGGCTTTGCCTAGGCTTTAGACTTGATTACATTCTGGATTTGCTTTTGCAGGGATTCGTCCCAGAAGTCGCATCAAGGTTGAGTCATCTCAAGGTTATGTTTCCTACCCAACGCCCTCGCCGTCTCCGTGGCCAATCCCAGCTCCGTCGCATGGTGCGGGAAACGGTGGTCACCACCAATGATTTGATCTACCCCCTCTTTGCTGTACCGGGGGAGGCGATCGCCCAGGAGGTGAAGTCGATGCCGGGGGTTTACCAACTCTCAGTAGACAAAATTGTGGAAGAGGCCAAGGAAGTCTACGAACTGGGTATTCCGGCCATCATTTTATTTGGCATTCCTGACACCAAAGATACCGATGCCACTGGGGCCTGGCATGACTGCGGCATTGTACAAAAGGCCACCGAGGCAGTGAAGGCAGCGGTGCCAGACCTCGTGGTAATTGTGGATACCTGCCTGTGCGAGTACACCTCCCACGGCCACTGCGGTTATCTGCAAACCGGGGATTTGAGCGGGCGGGTACTGAATGACCCCACCCTAGAATTATTGAAGAAGACGGCGATTTCGCAAGCCAATGCCGGGGCCGACATCATTGCTCCCTCTGGGATGATGGATGGCTTTGTGAAGGCGATTCGTGAGGGGTTAGACGCCTCAGATTTTCAAGACATTCCCATTCTGTCCTATGCGGCCAAGTATTCTTCCTCTTACTACGGCCCGTTCCGGGATGCAGCGGATTCGGCACCGCAGTTTGGCGATCGCCGCACCTACCAAATGGACCCCGCCAACAGTCGCGAAGCCCTCAAGGAAATTGGCCTGGATATCGCCGAAGGGGCCGACATGCTGATGGTGAAGCCCGCCCTAGCCTACATGGACATTATTTGGCAGGTGAAGCAAGCCTCGAATATGCCCGTTGCGGCCTATAACGTTTCCGGCGAATATTCCATGGTGAAGGCCGCCGCCTTAAATGGCTGGGTGGATGAACAACGGGTGGTGCTCGAAACCATGACCAGCTTCAAGCGGGCTGGGGCGGACCTGATCCTCACCTATCACGCCAAGGATGTGGCCCGGTGGCTGGAGAATGCCAACGCTTTGTTTTAGGGTGATGTTCTCAGATCGCTATCTAGAGTCCAGGGAGCTTGTTGGGATCCCTAGCGTCCGTCTCAATCCTTGAATCTGATTTGGGTGTCAGCATGGCTCGAAAATCTAAGGGCTTTGGCAAGTTATTGCATCAGTCACGGCAGGAAAACACTGAGCAGGGCTATTTAAAAGAGCTTGAGAAAAAGGTGACGTCTGGGCCTATTCGTAAGCAATTCTCAAAGCTCGTCCCCCATCCCAAGGGGGAGGTCAAGATGTCGGCGGTGTTAGAGGACTTCATGGAACCTTACTTAGACGGGAATGAGAGTGATCAAGCGTTCGAAGCTTTCCTCAACATCGCAGTTATTGCTTGGAATATCGCCCTGTTTCCCGAAGACCAGCAGCCTCAAAAAGTGGACTTGATTGTGGCGAAAGCCGCCAAGGGCAATACTCAAATTCAGCAAGAAATGCGCAGCGTTCTAGAAGAGCTGATCACTCGTAAACAGCAGCACTTTGCCAGCATTGAGCGTCACATCGTGGAATTCCAACTCAAAGGCCGAGGGAACAGCCTGCACCTTTCCGTTGCTTCAACCCTGTCGCCCAAGTAATCCCGATTTGTCAGAGATGCCATCAGCAGCATTTTGAGTTGGTGTCTGAAACCTTAATGCTCCACATACAGCGTGGCGGCAACCCAACAAGGCGCTACATATTTTAGTAGCGCTGAATGGGCTGGGGTAACTTGTTGCGTTCCTGATGAGGAGATGCAACAGGGTTCTGGTTTTTAGCTTTCTTAAGATTTGGATAATCCCTGAAATGGCCTTGGTTTTGGGATGGTGTCCTGATTCGGCAGCCCGTCAGTAGAACATTTATACCTAGGTTCCTGAATGGGGGTTGGCATAGATTGGATTGAGCGGTTTTGAGCAATCCTCCTCCTCTTCAGCGGGCTGTTGCAATGATTGGGTTTACACAGCGTGAAACGGTGATTTTGACCCGGACAAGTCCCAGCCGCTTGGCCTATTTGGCTAAGACCGGGGTCGTGATTCCCCATGGCCATGGCCCGGATGCAGCGGCAGATTCCCGCCGTGCTGATGGCAACTGCCGCTATGACTGGGAGCAGATCTTAGAGCTTCGAGCCATTAACCATTTGCGGCAGAAAACCTCTTTGCAAACCATTCGTAAGATCGTGGCTTTTTTAGAAACCCACAGCGGCGATCGCTGTTTGCACAACAAGCAACTGATCATTACCAACGACGCGGTGGATTGGGTCCTGCCCCATCCCAAAACCCAGTTGCCGCAGATCGTGCAGGTGGTAGGTCCTGCCAATAAGCATGTGGGCCAGTTGAAGATCCCGGCAATTCCCCCGGTGATTGCTTTAGTGAATGAAGTCTGGGAGGCTGCTCGCCGCTCCAATGTGATTGACTTTGAACGCTTCCGGCAGCGGGCGCGCCCGCCCCAGAAGTAAGGATCGCTTCGGAAACTGGCACCTCACCCGGTGGCCTCGCTAATGCGGTTGGTTAGATTGCCGCCATAGGTGACCTTGGTTTTCCGGCGGTTCTCGGTCAAGGGCGCTGGTTGACTATTCTGGCGAGGAGGCGCAATGGGGGCTCAGCAAACCCTGCGACAGGGGCTACAACGCTACTACCAGTCGAATCCAGATTTTGTGCGCGATCGCGATTTGCAGTTTGGCTGGTTGACGGTTCCCTGGCGGGACCTACAGCGCCACGACATCATGCATGTGGTCACCGGTTACAGCACCACCCTGGATGACGAGATGCGCCTCGTGGGATTTTTGCTCACGGCCCTAACCTGGCGACGACCCTGGACCTACTATCTCCAGAGCGTTGGAGCGGTGATGGAGGTCTTTTGGCGGGCTTGCTGGGGCCAAGCGGTGGAATCGGCACCGATGCAGTATCGCCCGCTAGATATCCTACGGCTTTATTTCACTGGGGTTCGTCAAGGGCTCAGGGTGCGCCGACCCATTAACGCCTATCTCGATCCCGACGCGGTGATGGATCACCATTTGGCAGATCTCCGTCAAACCTACGGCATCCGTAATGCCGGGGCATGGGATGGGGGATGAGGGGCGGTCTTTCCTGGAATGGCATTACGCCACCGAGTAGACAAGCCTACTGATATCGCCTAGGGCTTACCCTACGCCTTTATTTTGTGAACATCGCTAGGCTTTGGTGGAAAACCCCGATTCGATTTTGGGTGGCGAAACTGACTCAATTCTTGTTGTTGTTGCCCCTCATATTCCTGATCCTCAAGCTCAGAACCCCCTTGCTCGCCAGTATTCGAGCTGAGCTGCGATGGCAGATGCCCCTCGCCCTCGGGGTGCTGGTCGTATTGAATTTGCCGAACGCCTGGCCCCACAAACCCCGTCAGCATCGCCGCCGCGACATTGCTCGCTGGGGGCTGCTGGTCCTGTGCGGGGTGGGTTTGGCATTGATGGTCACCACAGAAGCGAAGTATCAGCTGGCGAAGCGCACGGTCTTGACGGGAGATGCAGCTCAGTTGGAACGACTGGGCCAGCACCTGGTGGTGGGCTATGACGACTTTGACGCGGTCAAAACCCTGGTGGAGAAACGGGCCATTGGTGGGATATTCATTAGCCATCGCAATCTGAAAGGGCAATCGATTCAACACCTGAGTCAGCAGCTTGCCACCCTGCAAGCCATGCGCCAAACCCAAAATCTGCCGCCCCTATGGATCGCTACGGATCAAGAGGGGGGGATCGTATCGCGACTGTCGCCCCCTTTAACGCAGTTACCACCGTTATCAGCCGTGGTGGACGAATCTACAACGTTGACCGAACGGCAGCAACGGGTAAAGACCTATGGTGACACCCATGGACGGGAGTTGGCCGCTCTGGGCATTAACCTCAACTTTGCCCCCGTGGTGGATCTGAATAAGGGGATTGTGAACCCCGATGATAAATATTCAGTGATTTACCGTCGCGCCATTTCGGCAGACAAAACGGTGGTGGCGGCGGTGGCTGAAGACTACTGCACGGCCCTCTTCCGGCACGGGGTGTACTGCACGCTCAAGCATTTTCCCGGTTTAGGGCGACTAGAAGCCGATACCCACCTGACCTCAGCCCACCTGGATATCCCTATTGCTGAGTTGGCCCAAGATGATTGGCTGCCATTTCAGCACATGATGGGGACCCCTGGCGTGATGGCGATGTTGGGACATGCGATTTTGACAGCAGTGGATGGGCAACATCCGGTGTCGTTTTCAGAAGCAGTGGTGACGGGTATTCTGCGGCAGCAGTGGCGGTATGACGGGATTTTGATTACTGACGATTTTTGCATGGGGGCGGTGTTCAGCAGTCGGGATGGGGCGACAGGGGCAGCGATCAAGGCGCTGAATGCAGGGGTGGATCTGATTCTGATTTCCTACGACGCGGAGTTGTACTATCCGGTGATGACGGCGTTAATGAAAGCAGAGCAGCGAGACCGCCTCTCTCCAGAACGATTAGCGGAAAGCCGCGATCGCCTCCAATCCTAACTAAATGGCCGGCAGGCCACTCAAATCACGATGGTTTCATGGGCTGAGGCGTAACCATCGCGGCTTTACTGACAATCTGGTAGGACCTCGATCCTCCCCTCCAGAGAAGAAAAGCACCGCCGCCATCATGCCAGTTGCATGAAATCTTTTTTTTGCAGCAGACTGATAATTGCCGCCTTTTCCACCAACCCCACCAAGGTGCCATTGGCTTGGGTAACCGCCAGTGCCGGAGCCCCTTGCTTTTGAAAGGTGCCGATCACCTCGATTAAGGGTTGATCAGCAGAAATGACCGACCCTTCAGCAATGGGTTGCACCCAGTCCTGCACCCGTTGACTCGACCATTGTTCAGTCGGCATCTCCTGCAGCACCTCCAACTGGATTGTGCCCATCAGTTGACCCCCATCGTCTTTGACCAAAAACCGTCGCCAGCCACTGCCGCTCACCATAATTGCCTTATCGGCCAGTTGGCGTAGGGTCGCATTCCCATCAATGACCGGGCTATTGTCGAGCACCGCATCCGCAGCGGTGAGACCAGCGAGGGCCTCTTCCACATTGGCAAACTGCGCTGACCGACCAGCATTCTGTAGCAAGAACCAGCCGATCAATAGGGTCCAAAAGCTACCGATATTCGACAGACCCAGCACCGATAACCCGCCGATTGCCACCGCCGACCAACCAATCACCTGTCCGGCCCGACTGGCCCAGCGAATGCCGCTGTGGCGGTTGCCCGTCACCTTCCAGACGATGGCTTTGAGCACATTACCGCCATCCAAAGGCAAACCTGGCAGCATATTAAAGGTGGCCAGCGCCAGGTTGATGTAGGCCAGCAACCCCACTATTGACGCCAAAGGTCCGCTCAGCACCCCACTTCCCACGACTAAAGACAGCAGGACAAACAATGCCAGGCTCACCAAAGGACCAGCCACAGCAATCCAGAAGGCCCCAGCCGGGGTTTTGGCCTCTTCTTCTAAACTGGCCAAGCCGCCGAATAGTAGTAGCGTAATCGAGTTGACCCGAATCCCCTGGTGTTGGGCCACAAAACTATGGCCCAACTCATGGAGCAGCACCGAGGCAAACAGCAGTAGCCCAGATATCAGCCCAAGGCCAATGGCCCATCCCCCCAGTCCAGGGAATTGGGCCAGCAGGCCACCACCAAAGTTGAGGGTGGTGAGCGCTAAAACAAAAAACCAAGATACGTTGACAAAGAAGGGAATACCAAACAAATTCCCGACGCGTAAATTACCGTTCACGATGGTCTCCTTTAAAGTCTTCGGCGTTGAAATTGGCCCATCGAAATCCCAGATCACTGAAGGGTGTATTGCGGGTTTTCTAAAGCGCCATAAATCAGCAGCAAAAAGGACAAGATCAAGCTTCCTCACACAGCAAACAGCCAGAGCTGCACTATCAACTAACCCATCTATTTTCCAAGGGTGATCCCCACGGACCAGAGCATCACACAAAAGGCCAGAGCAGGAATCAAATGCATGGCTGACACCCCCAGAAAGAAAAGTTTTGTAAACCCGATATCCAGAATCTATCCCATTCCTCCCACCAGGGTGTAGGGGTGAAACCCGTACGGATAAGCATTTTTACTCAGTTTGAAGGCTATTTTGACCACACCTCTTCAGGGCAGGCAATCCGCTCCCATAAGCAAATCCTGAGAGAGTGTTTACAATAGTTAATGAATCAAGTTAAGATTTGATTCAAGCTTGACGCCATCGTTTTTAAGCGATGAGGCCGCTGAGCCTTGGGGTCAATGCCGCGATTTTGGGGCAAGTCGGTCCCGATGGGAAAGCTGGCTCAAGGTCTGATCAGGTCATTCAGTGCTAGCTAAAGTAGCGATAAATCGTCTGAATCGATGCTGGCTAGTCGGGGTGAGTCAGCCTGTGGCTACAAGCTCAGTTGGCCTAATTTCTAACGTAACTGTTGTATTTATTTTTCCTGAAAGATGAGCACCTTTAAATCTCAAAGAGTTGATACGGATCTGGTCCGGACTTATTTGAAAGAACTGGGTCAGGTGCCCATGCTCACCCATGAGCAGGAGGTGATTTTGGGTAAAGCTGTCCAACAGTTGGTGCAGCTAGAAGGGGTGAAGGCCGAACTGGCGGAAACCCTCGATCATGAACCAACGTTGGCAGATTGGGCGCAGGCCGCTCATCTCACATTGCCCGCCCTCAAAACGACCCTCAAGGTGGGGCAACGGGCTAAGCGCAAAATGGTGGAAGCCAATCTGAGGCTGGTCGTCCACATTGCCAAAAAGTATTTGAAGCGAAACCTTGAGTTTCTCGATCTCATTCAGGAAGGCACCCTGGGGCTACAACGGGGGGTGGAGAAGTTTGATCCCGGTAAGGGGTATCGGTTCTCAACCTATGCCTACTGGTGGATTCGTCAAGCGATGACGCGGGCGATCGCAGAAAAAAGCCGCACCATTCGTCTGCCGATCCACATCCACGAGAAGCTCAACAAAATTAAAAAGACCCAGCGGCAATTGGCCCAGACCTTGGGGCGATCGGCCACCTTTCACGAAATTGCCGATGAGCTGGATATCCCGGTCGAGAAGGTGCGCGATTACATCAAGCATGGCCGTCAGACCCTATCCCTGGATATGCGCCTAGGGGACGACCAAGAAACCGAGCTGGGGGATTTACTCGAATACGACGGTGTATCACCGGAGGAGTATGCGGCCAAAATGTCTCTGCGCTCCAACCTCAACGCCATGATCGAGACCCTGCCCCCCCAACAGCAGCAAGTCATCGCGTTGCGCTTTGGCTTGCAAGATAACGAAGGGATGACCCTGGCTAAAATCGGTCAGCGCCTCAACGTCACCCGCGAGCGGGTGCGCCAAATTGAGAAAGCCGCCTTGATGCACCTCCGTCAGCACCACCACAATGCGCAGGAATTTTTGGCAGCCATTTAGGGGTGGCTCTACGGTCTCACCACTCGGCACGACCATGTCAGGCCAGCCCCTTGCCTCCTATGCTCCCCTGCCATCGTGTTGGCACAGAGACCCTACATATCCCCTTTTGGCCGAGTCCCTGGTGAATTCGGGTGGAATCCGTGTAAACACCTGATACCAAGGCTTTCCCGCCCCCGACAGCAGCCCGCTACCCCTCCCTGGGGACAAGACTTTTGCCGACAGGGTTAATATTTTGTTACAAATAGGGAGTACCTCAACCAAATCGGTGCGTATGATCGGCGGCCTTCCAGGGTTTGCAAATTCTAAACAGGGCGATATGGGCGAACGGATGCTGAACTCCGTGGCGACCCAATCTATTCGCCATCTGTTTACCCGATGTGGTGAGCTAGATGTTGAGATCCGCTGCTCTCCCCCGAGTAAGTTGATGCAAGGCACCATTGATAGTTTCAAGATGCGGGGTAAGGATCTGCTGATCCGCCGTGAGTTTGAGACGGCGGAGATGACCTTTGAGACCGACGCCGTCGCCCTAGATTTGGGGGCATTGCTGGGGGGCAACATTAAGCTGAAGCAGCCTACCCAAGCGATCGCCTATGTGGTGTTGGCAGAAGATGCGATCAACCGTGCCTTTGAGGCTGAGTTGGTGAAGCCCCGCCTCCAGAACTTAGAGGATCCTGCCCTCACCCGGCTTTCCGGTGGTGATCCGGTCTCCTTTCGCGATGTGAGTGTGACGCTGCAGCCCGACCAGCGGGTGCGGGTTGTTGCCACTACTGACTTACCCAACCGCTCCGATGTGCCATTGCAATTGATGGCAACGCTGGCGGTTAAGAAGCGACGGCGGCTGATGTTTGACGATGCCAGTGTGTCGTTAGATGGCATCCCCGCCGAGGTACAACCCCTGTCGCGGTTGCTGACCGAAGCGCTCATTGAAGTCTTGAATGCCATGGTTGATCTAGATCGGTTCAACTTAGATGGCATCACCCTGCGCCTCAATCGCCTTGAAACCCAGGGCAAGAATCTAGTGCTGAGTGGTTACGCCCAAATCGATCATTTCCCTAAGGGTGCCTAAGCGCTATCCCCGGTAGAGTCGCCTATGATAGGGCGGCAGGTTTTGGCAAGGGTGAGCGATGGTTGGGGGAACCGGGGGTTGGGTGATGGTGCCGCTGGTGGTGCTGTCCTTGGGGACCACTACTCTGATTGTGGAACGGCTGTGGTTTTGGAGTCGTCTCCTCCAGCAGCAGCGATCGCTGATCAGCACGATTCTTGATTTATACGATCGCAGCCCCCAGGCGGCATTGACGAAGCTCCAGCAGCATCAAGACTCCCCCGCAGGACGAATTTTTCTGGCGGCATTGACCCTGCCAGAAGCCACCCCGGATGAGTTTCGCCTAGCGTTAGAAAGTGCCGCCCAAGGGGAAATGCCACTCCTGAAGCGATTTGCCACGGTATTTGAGACGGTGGTGGCGATCGCCCCCCTACTGGGGCTGTTGGGGACCATATTGGGCCTCATCCGCTCGCTATCGGCGTGGCAGTTGGGGGGGAGCAATGATCAAAGCGTAGCGGTGGTAGCGGGCATCGGTGATGCGCTGTTTTCCACGGCGGCGGGGCTGACCTTGGCGATCACCACACTGATCTTTGCTAACAGCTTCCAGGGGCTCTATCGTCGCCAGCGGGCCTTGATTCAAGAGGCCGGGGGCCAGCTAGAGTTGCTCTATCGCCGCCAACACCGGCAGTTTTTTCAGGCGCGGCGAAATCTGCAGCAGCGATCGGAACAAAGCAGTGAATAAGGCAATCTCTCCTCAAAAATCTTCCGACAACCTTCTTATCCCCTTGGCGGCCTAGCCCCCAGATGCCTAGATCCCCAGCAGAGGTTCAGCAATCACTCCCTAGCGCCGTGAGCAATGCCTCGGCTGGCTCCCAGCTCGCCCCAAGCCTCAGCACAGGGCTCCCGTAAGCAGATCTATGGTGGGATTGTTGTCCTGCTTTTCAGGAAGTATGCTTCCTTTGATAGAAGGGATCATATTGTCATTGCCAGCAAGCTTAGGAGATTGCCGAGCACCAAAATACCGGCTGTCGGGCGAATGGGCTGACAAAACAGCCTGCCATCCCCATCCTGCATCGGGTCAGGCGACCTGCCCCCTACCTTTGACAAAACCCTCGTAGGGGAGCGGTTTCCGCGCCCAACCCTGGTCTGTTCATGGCCCTAAATCGCCTTACGGCACTGGCGACGACAGAAAGCCTACGGATAAAACCCTTGAGCCTTCAAACGCGTCAGAGGCTTTCTGACCTCAGTGCCATAGCAATGGCCCCTGTCCTTAGCCCATCTCGGATCGCCCTGATGCTTTGCACAGCCGAGGGGCTCACAATCTTGCCCTAAGCAGACTGAACGCTGTTACCAATCCTCTTCCCTTCGTTTTGATGATGCTTGCCCTCGCCCGTTTTACCCCGATCGCCCTCGCCGCCCTCACCCTCGGATTCGCGGCCCCAGCCCTCGCCGCCCAACAACCCCTGGCCCAAACCCCAGCCCTGCGGGAGTCCTTAGCCCCCGACTTGGCCCAGGCTCCGGGAGACATCCTGCTGCAAACCAGTGGCAGTCTGGAACCAGGTGACTCAATGTTGCAAGACGGCAGCTTTTACGACATTCATCCCTTTGAGGGGGAAGCGGGGCAGACCGTCACGGTCCAACTTGAAAGTAGCGACTTCGATACCTATCTGCTGCTGACCGACGCCGATGGCAATTCCCTGATCGAAAACGATGATATCTCGGGCAGTAACTACAACTCCGCCCTCACCTACACCCTGCCCAGTAGTGGCACCTATAACGCGATCGCGAATGCCTACGACGCCAGTGGCCAGGGCCGCTATCAAATCACCGTCACCGTGGGGGCAACGGGCAGCACTACGGGCACGGGCAACGCCAGGCAGCTCTATCAGCAGGGGGCACAACTCTGGCAACAGGGGCAATTGCAGGCCGCACTTGATCTACTGGAACAGGCGATCTCCCTTTATGGGGCCGCAGGTGATGCGATTAATATCGCAGATACCCAAATTGCCCTGGGGATTGTCGCCAACGATTTAAGTCAATACGACAATGCCACAGCGTATCTAGAGCAAGCGCTGGCCACCCTTCAAGGGTTGGGAGATCGTACCCTTGAGGCCAAAGCCCTGAATGCGCTGGGACTGGTCAGTGCCCGTCGCAGCCAGTACGACACCGCCCTCAATTATTATCAACAGGCCCTGGATATCCGTCGAGCCGTGGGCGATCGCGACGGCGAAGCCGTTACCCTCAATAACATCGGTGAGGTTTATGGCTCCCAGGGGGACTATCCCCAAGCGCTGGATTATCTGAACCGAGCCCTGGACCTACGGCGACAACTGGGCAACCAGCGGGACATTGCCCAAACCCTCAATAATTTGGGGACCATTCGCGCTTTTCAAGGCAATTATCGGGCGGCCATTGTCTACTACGAAGAAGCCTTGGCGATGCTAGAAGCGGTGGGCGATGCCAACACCGTAGGGACGCTCTTGGGCAACATTGGCGTCATGTACGGCTATCAGGGCCGCTACCCCGCAGCACTGGAGTACCAGCAACAGGCCCTGGCCCTGGCTCGGCAGGTGGGTAATCGTTATGGCGAAGCCAGCGCCTTGAATAATTTAGGGCTGGTCTATGACGCCTTGGGACAGCGGGACCGCGCCCTCACCCACTATGAAGACGCTTTAGCGATTAGTCAGGAGATTGGCGATCGTGCTGGCGAAGGGGTTTATCTTCAGAACATTGCTGGGGTCTATGACGAGCAGGGCGATCAGCAGCAGGCTTTAGCGCTCTTTGACGACGCGTTAGCAATCCTCCGGGAGATTGGCGATCGTGCTGGTGAAAGCTTCATCCTAAATAACCAAGGTACGGTCTATGACGATCTGGATCGCTACAGCGAGGCCCTGGCAGCCTACAACCAGTCTTTAGTCATCAGCCAAGGGATCGGAGCTCGCTATATAGAAGGACGCACCCTCGCCAATATCGGTCTGGTTTATGCCAAGCAAGGTCAGTCCGACCAGGCCCTGGTTTTCTTTAATCAAGCCCTCAACATTTTTGACGAAACCGACGATCAAGTGGCCCAGGCCAGTACCCTGCGCCGGGTGGCCGATATTCAATTCAAATCAGGGCAGTTGCCCCAGGCTCAGGACACGCTGGCCAAAACGGTCGGGCTGTTTGAAGTGATTCGGGCGGCGGAGTTGAGCGATGTGGAGCGAGTGGCGCTATTCGAGACCCAGCGAGATGTGTACATGCTCTATCAGCAAGTTCTGATTGACCAAGATCAGATCGGTGCGGCCCTAGAGGTGGCCGAGCAGGGGCGATCGCGGGCCTTTGCCGAGCTGCTAGTGACCAAGTTAGACGGGGGCGATACCATTGATCGCACCGCCAAACCCCCAACCTTGGACGAGATGCAGCGGATTGCCCGCCAGCAGGACACCACCCTGGTGGAATATTCGATCATTGAAGACCTGCTTGAAGCCGATGTAGCCCAGCTCTACATCTGGGTGTTGTCGCCCACTGGCGAACTGACCTTTCGATCAGTGCCCCTCACAACCACCGCAACCGGAGAGCCGGTCTTGGCCGCCCTGATTAATCAGGTCCGAGGGACGGTCGGGACTGGGAACCGAGGGTTGGGGGTCGTAGCTGCCACCGCTGCTGCCCAGGGCAATAGCCATTATCAGACGCTGTACCAGCAACTCATTGCCCCGATTGCGGCGGCGCTGCCCCAGGATCCAGCCGCCAAAGTGGCATTTTTGCCCCAAGGAGAGCTGTTTCAGGTGCCGTTCCCAGCCCTCCGCAATGGTGAGGGTCAAGACCTGATTGAAGCCCATACCATCCTGACCGCCCCGTCCATTCAGGTCCTGGGGCTGACCCAGGACTTGGCCCGCACCACTGGCACCTTTAATGAACAGGAGATGTTGGTGGTGGGCAACCCCACCATGCCGACGATCTGGTCGCCGCAGCAGGGGGGCACCCGTCAAGCCCTGCCGCCCCTGCCCGGTGCCCAGCAGGAAGCCACCGCGATCGCCACCCTTCTCAATATCAACCCCCTGGTGGGTCATGCTGCCACGGAAGATACCGTTAAACGAGCCATGACCGCAGCGGGGTTAATTCACTTTGCGACCCACGGCTTACTGGAATATGGCGATGTCCAGGACTCGGGGGTGCGGGATGTTCCGGGGGCGATCGCCCTGGCTCCGGGCGGCGGCGAAGACGGACTGCTGACCGCCGCCGAGATTTTTGATCTGCCCCTCAACGCCAACTTAGTGGTGTTGAGTGCCTGCGACACCGGCTTAGGCCGGATTACGGGGGATGGGGTGATCGGTTTGTCGCGATCTCTAATCACCGCTGGCACCCCCAGTGTGGTGGTGTCCCTGTGGGCGATTCCTGATGCCCCCACGGCAGCGCTCATGACCGTATTTTATGAGCACTCACCGCAGGCAAGGATAAAGCCCAAGCGCTAAGGCAGGCCATGTTGACGACCCGCCAAAGTCATCCTGATCCGCGCAATTGGGCGGCCTTTACCCTGATTGGCAGTGCCGAGTAAAAGGCTACAGTTCGCCGCGAATTTCTTCGACGACCCCATCCCGTAAGAGGACCTCTACCTGCATTTTTTTGATCAGGTTGTCCCCGACGGCGACGTCAAAGAACCCCTCCATTTGCCCTTGGCTAACTTCTTTGTTGAGCTCTAGGGTTTGGACCTGCTGCAGTTGTTGCAGAATTTGATTTTTCTGCTGCAACAGCTTGCTCTTATCTTGGTTGACTTTATTCTGGACCGCCGTCACCTGCTGAGTGATCGCCTCACTTTCCCCTTGCTTTTGGAGTTCGGCCACCGTGCGCTGCCCCTGCATCTCAAGCTGCTGCAGCTGGCTGTCGAGCTTGTTGATTTGCCCTTGAAGCTGCTTTTGAGCTTCCTCTTTCCACAGGGGGGTGACGATCGCTTTGACATTGACCGCCCGCTTAAGCGTAAGTTGAGAAACGTCCATAAATCTTGGTTTTAGGTGACCTTAAATGGGCTATTGCGACAATCGCACTGAATATAAATGACGCGGCCTGTGCCGAAAACTCGTCGGATTTGCCTAGGATGCCCCAAAGGCTAGGCAAACATGCCGTCGATCATATCGCGATAGCGTTCCCGAACGACCGGGCGACGGACCTTTAGGGTTTGGGTGAGGGTGCCATTTTCAATGGAGAACGGTTCCACAATCAAGCGGAAGGGGCCAATGCGATCGTCAGGACGGTAGCCGGGGCGATCCTTGACTTGTTGGTTCAATTCGGTGCGAAACAGTTTTTGGATGGCCTCGTCCTCTAGGGTGATCGTCGTACTACCAGCGGGAGCGGGGGTATCGTCATTGGGCAATAGCAGGTGCTGATTTTGGCTGGCAGCCCACTGCTGCAGGGCATCGATCGTTGGCACAATCAGGGCACCGAGCGATCGCTGATCTTGACCCACCACCATGATTTGGTCAATGTACGTACTGCGCACACAGGCATCTTCAATCGGTTGAGGTTCAATGTTTTCTCCATTGGTTAAGACAATGGTGTCCTTGGCTCGCCCGGTCAAGACAATGTTGGCATCCTGGGTCAACCAACCTAGATCACCGGTGTCAAACCAGCCTTCGCTGTCCAATGCCTTCGCGGTGGCCTCAGGGTTTTTGTAATAGCCCTGCATCACCTGGGGTCCCCGCGCCAGCACCAGCCCTTTTTGTCCCAGGGAAAGCGCTTGGCGGGTTTCTGGATCAACAATTTTGAGCTCAGTCTGGGGGATGGGTTGCCCCGAAGCACCCCGTAGGTTGCGCCAATGGCGGCGGGCCGTGAGTACCGGAGAGGTTTCAGTGAGGCCATACCCCACCAACACTGGCACATTGATCATTTCAAAAAACAAGTCGATGTGGCGGGCCAGGGAGCCGCCCCCGCTGATCAACTGTTTCACACAGCCGCCCGTTGCCTCCCGCACCTTGCCGTACACCAGTTTCTCTGCGAAGGCATGACCTGGCCAAAACACAAAGGACAACAACCGTGAGCCAAACCGACGGGGGGCCGTGGTGTAGGGGTGATCGAGACTCAGCCCCTTGGCCGTGCGGTGATTTTGCACATATTTTCGACTCAGCAGCATCAGGGTGTTAATCAACCGCTGTTTACTCGCTGGCTGCTCCCGAAATTGCTTTTGCACCCCTTCATAAATGGACTCCCACACCCGAGGCACCCCCACCATGTAGTGGGGTTTGACCTGCTTAAAGTCGGCCTTAATATACCGGATGCTGGTGTAAGTCTGGGTGCAGCCTTGGGCGTAAAGCAGGTATTCAGCGGTGCGGCCAAAGGTGTGCCAGGTGGGCAAGAGGCCCAAGACGCGATCTCCCACCGTTGGCTGTACCACTGCACCTAAGGTCTGAATTTGGTGTAGCAAATTGCCATGGGTAATCATCACCCCCTTGGGTTTGCCCGTGGTCCCGGAGGTATAGATCAAGGTCGCTAAATCCTCAGCGCGTTGGGGGGCAGGCTGTAGGGTTCCGGTTTGTCCTAAGGCCAGCAGCTGTGAAAAATTGAGCATTTTCACGGGGGCAGCCTCGGGCACGGCTTCATCTGAAAGCAAGATCACCAGGGTGATGGGCAGGTTAGCAACGGCTTCCTCTAGGCGCTTCCAGAGTTTTAGGTCTTGGGTCACCAATACAGAGCTGTCACTGTGTTCGGCAATGTAGCGCAGTTCTTCGGGGTCCGCTTGGGAGCTGCGCACGGCATTAATGCAGCCCGCAGTCATCATCCCCTGATCGGCAATAAACCACCGATGGCTATTGTCTGAAAACAGTGCCACGGTGCTTCGGGGCTCGACCCCAAGGGCTTGTAAGCCAGTCGCAAAATCTTGTATGCCTTGCCACAGTTGCCGATAGGTGAGGGTCGCGGTGGGGGGGGTATGGGCATCCACCATGGCGGGGCGATCGCCATAGCGCTCTGCCGCCAGGGGCCAGATTTCCGGTAAAGATTGAATCTGGGTATAGTCCCGGAGGCTAGCGATGGCAGCCTGATCCTGCTGGTTCAGGGTTTTAATCGCAGAGGAGGCAAATTGGCTCATGGGGGGCTTTTTTACAACGACCGCTGCGGTCAATCCTACCGCAGCTTGCTCCCACCCTATCCCTTAGTCATTGATACCGGTCCGGCCGCAGGACACAATAGAAATTGCCCAGTCCTGGGTAAGCGCAGATCTATCACAGTTAGGACACAATCATGGCTAAAGCAACGTGGAATGGCGTGGTGATCGCAGAGAGCGATCGCTGCGAAGTTGTCGAAGGCAATCAATATTTTCCCCCAGACGCCATCAAGACGGAGTACTTCAAAGCCAGCAGCAAACAAACAGGTTGCCCCTGGAAGGGAACGGCCAGTTATTACACCCTAGAGGTGAATGGCGAGACCAATACGGATGCGGCTTGGTATTATCCCGACCCCAAATCCGCTGCCAGCAACATCAAGGGCTACATTGCTTTTTGGCGTGGCGTCACCGTGGAAGTCTAACGACCGGGCAATTGCACCACCGCTAATCGCGAGGGCATCAGCCGATCCATCCAATAGGCTAAAAAGTCTTGATTTGCTGATTGCTCTTCTGGAATCTCCGTTTCTGGGGGATGGGGAAGGAGCCCTTGCAAGGCCGCCGAGGTGACGCAAAACATTGATTTTTGAAAGCTTTGGCAAATCTGCACGCGCACATCGTCATCGCCCCGGAGGCCCTGGTCGTAATAATTTTGTAGATAATCCGGCAAAAAGTGCCGCATATCTTGCATCAGCAGTGTGGGCGGGATACCACTGCCCCCAATCGGCACTGGATCGGCATACAGAGCGCCATAGGCAAACTGGGATTGCTCCATCGGGATTTGATGGGCTTGGGCATTGTACGAAACAGTCCCCAGGAAAGGCGTACCGCGAAAGAAGACCGCTTCCACGTAGGGAATGCCCGTATCGGCCAAGAAGGTTAACCCCGCTGACTCTGGAATTAAATCGTAGCGATCGTTGCCAATGGTCACCGTAAACGTGATCGGAACGCTGGCAGCATTCACTAAACCGGCTTTAATGTGAGCAACGACCGCTGGAATGGAGGTGATTTCGCCCGTGTCATAGCGATCGGACAGGGTGAGAAACATCTCACTCATAATCGTCCAAAATTGCCCCAACCCTCTGATGTAAGCGGATTGACGCACTTGCTCTGGCAAGAAACCGGGGAATAGGCGGTGCACCCCTGACAGGATGGGATTGCGTCGGATTTTGGCCTGGATAGCGGTCTCACAAACCTGCAAAAATTCTGGGCTATCAAGGTAGGTGTCTAGGCCCCCTCCCCCATGCCACATCATGGCTCGCATGCAGTATTCGGCATACTCGTAATTGATGCGATCATGCCACCAATGACGTAGCAACTTTCCTGGAGTGATCTCCCCATTGAAGTATTTGAAGAATGGGAACAGGACTAGAAATTGATCCGTAGCCATGTATTTGAGGTTGCAGGCATAGGCATCTAGCACGACCCCATAGCTTTTCAGAATGCCCACCACTTCTAGCAAATTGATGGCCGAGTCGGGTAGCAGGGCATCTCCCTTCAGCAACCGATCAATGTAGCCCTGGAGGGGATGTGCAGCTGCTGGTGCAGGCTTCGGTAGGGTGTTAGTCATGGGGACAGACTGGGGTTAAAAACGGGTCACATGGTGGAGCTAGGGAAACTTGGGCGATCGCCGTATCAGGAGATCCCATGGACAATGCGGTGGATTCACTCCACCGACTCAGCCAATGGGGTTGAAGCCCCAGCGCCACAATCACCAGGGCAAGGACCACAGAGGGGAGTCGCTCAGCCCAACTGACCGGGGGCAAAATGATATCTAGCGTCACAGCATCGGTGGGGGGGCGAATGGCGAGCCGCCCAAAAAACGCTCGGTTTACCAGTAGCAATAAATAAACCGCCGTTAATGCAGTCCCAATTAAGGACAGCAGGGTTTGAACGGGAAAGACGATGATGCTGCCCCGAAACACCACAAATTCGGAGATAAAGCCCACCATGCCAGGAATCCCAGCGCTGGCCATCACGCCCAAAATCATTAGGGTGCCAACCACCGGCAACCCTCGTTCTGGGTTAAGGAGACCGCGCAAAACGGTCATATCTCGGGTGCCGGTTTTGCTATAGACCAGCCCCACCAACAAAAATAAGAGACCAGAGATCAAGCCATGGCTGACCATCTGCATGACGGTGCCTAAAATACTGAGGGGGTTGGCAGCAGCAGCGGCCAACAGGATGTACCCCATGTGGCCAATGGAGCTATAGGCCACCATCTTTTTCATATCGGTTTGGGCGATCGCGGCCAGTGAACCGTACAACACGCTGATCACAGCCCAACCCGCCAACCAGGGACTGAGCACTGCCCAGGCATCGGGCAACAGTTGCAAACCAAATCGCACTAACCCGTAGGTTCCCAACTTCAACAGCACCCCTGCCAGCAGCACTGAAATGGGGGTAGAGGCTTCCACATGGGCATCGGGTAGCCAGGTATGAAAGGGGAAGAGCGGAATTTTGATACCGAAACCGACCAACAGCGCCCCCAACAAAATTAGCTGGGGCACCATGCCAATGGATGCTGCCAGGGCCGGATCGTAGTCAAAGCTAGTGCCGCCCCCCAACCACACCAATCCCAAGAACCCCCCTAAGATCAAGATTCCAGAGACGGCGGTGTAGATCAAAAATTTGGTGGCCGCGTAGGCTCGACGAACGCCGCCCCAAATCGCGATCAAAAGATAAAGCGGAATCAGCTCTAGCTCATAAAAAATGAAGAACAGGAGTAGATTTTGAGCCACAAAGGCCCCAGCGACGGCGCTACTGATCACCAACAGTAACGAAAAATAAAGCCGAGGCCGCTGGATGCTGGCGGAGCTAGCGCACACCGCAATCAACCCCAGCAAGCTATTGATGCAGACCAAGGGCAGGGCCAAGCCATCTAGCCCCAGTCGATAGGTTAGTCCCAGGGGTTCAACCCAGGCAAACGCTTCTCCAAACTGCATCCCTGGGGCATGGATATCAAATTGTGCCCCCAAAACCACCACCCAGAGCAGTGAAGTCCCTTGGATGATGGCAGCAAACTGCCGAGCCCGCCCTCCTTGCCAACTCCCCGGCCACAAACCGAGGACGAGAGCACCCAATAGCGGAATTAAGATCAGTGCACTTAGCATTTGCTACCACATTGTCCATGTCATCAACAGGCCCAACAAACTCACGCCCACCACAATGGTGAATAGATAGCCTTGAGATTGGCCCGAAATACTGTATTTGAGACTCTCGCCCCCCAGCAGCGACACAAAACCCACCGAGTTCACTAAGCCATCCACCACGTAGCGATCAAACCAATCGCTAGCGATCGCTAAATATCGCACCAGCCCAACAACGGTGACTCGATACAAGCGTTCGGTGTAAAAGTCATAGGCCAAGAGATCTTGCAAGAGCCGAACCGGACGACTCATGGAGCGAATTAACGTTTTACTGAGGGGTACGGTGGCACCCACACCAATGCCCACCAACCCAGACAAAACCAATAGCACTAGGGCGGCTTTATTGACATAGGTCCAAGGCGGTAAGAGATAAAGCTTCTGCATCACCAGGGGCACCAGCAGGGTAAATACCGTTAGCGTCACCATCGGTAAGGCCAGGGTCCAAGCCACTTCTGGAGCCCGACGAGTTTTGGGCTGAGCCTCACCCAAAAAGACCAGCCGGAACACCCGAGTCAGATTCAGCGCCGTGAGGAGATTAACCAACAAGAAGATGGCGACCAGCTCTGGGTGATCGTTCCAAAGAAAATCAATGCCGAGGCGATATCCCCAGAAACATCCGAGGGGAAATAAACCCACCATGCCCAACGCCCCGACACCATAGGCCATAGTAGTGGCCGGCATCTTCGGCCCCAAGCCCCCCAGTTCCGTCACATCCTGACAGTTGGTTGTCAAAATGATTGCACCCACGCTCATGAACAGTAGCGCCTTCGTAACCGCATGGGTCAGGAGAATCATCAACGCCACCCCAGGCCACTCCGTTCCCACCGCAATAAACACCAGTCCGAGATAGGCACTCGTGGAATAGGACAGGGTTCTTTTTAGATCAATCTGAGCCAGGGCCACCAACGAGGCCCCCACTGCCGTAATGCTGCCCACCACCACTAGCGTTGCCAACGCCACCGGGGAAAGCACCACAATCGGTTGCAGACGAATGAGCACATAGGCCCCACAGGTCACCACCACCGAATTCCTCAGAATCGAAGCGGGATTGGGACCTTCCATCGCTTCATCCAACCAAAGATGCAACGGAAACTGAGCACACTTGCCAATGGGGCCAGCAATCAAAGCAAGCCCTAGCAACGTGGCTAAGACAGGGGATAGGGTTTCAGTCTTGACCCACTCATATAAATCATTAAAATTCAAGCTGCCTGCCAGGGCTGACAGAGCCACAACCCCCATCAGCAAAAGCGCGTCACCAATTCGTTTGGTCAGAAAGGCATCCCGAGCCGCACCGACAACCAAGGGCTGGGCGTACCAAAAGCCCACCAGCAGATAGGTGGACAACGTCAACATTTCGAGCAGGGAGTAGGTCAAGAACAAAGAACTGCTCATGATCACACCGCTCATGGCCGCTTCGAAGAAGCCCATCATGGAAAAGAAGCGGGCTAAGGACCAGTCTTTTTCCATGTAGCCCAGGGCAAACACCTGGGCCAAGAGGCTGAGACCTGCAATGAGCTCTACAGCCCCCAGGTTGATAACCGACAGGTCAAAGGCCAGATTGAGCTTTAAGTCAGCGGCTTGAAACCAGGTGAACGTGATCTCCTGACCACCTTGATTCCAAATCCCTTGAAAGATAAGTGCCCCATGAAACAGAGCGACTAGGGTCATCAAGATGTTGATATATACCGCTGGACGAGGACCCGTGCGGCGTATCCATCCCGCCGACCAAGGCAATGAAGCGATCGCCCCAACCAATCCGTAAACTGGGATAAGCCAGCATGTCTCGATCCACAACTGCGTCATTGCCACCACAATTCGTGTATACCCATCAGCCAGCAATCACGCATCGCCACTTCTAGCAGCAAGAGAATGACCGCCAACCCCTCCATTTATCACGCTATCAAATAAGGGGACCCACCCATTGCAAAACAGCCAGAGAAGCTACAACTGCAACAAACCCAAACAATCCCTTTGCAAGTTTGGCGCGACTCATCAAGCCCTTGAATGCCTTGCAATCCAAAGATTTTATCCGATCAACCTAGCACTCTAGGAGGAAATTCTGCTTCATCCACCGGCCCTAGACAATTGCATTAACTCGACAAGAAGGCAAGCACTCCGAACAGATCAGACTCGGATCAGCCCAAGCTGCAAGGGTTCTAACGTTTCTTTGGGTAATTAATAATTTTTTTACATTAGTTTTAATAATATTTAACATTAGAGACAATCATTGAGGCTTATGTTGCAAAGGCGTCACCGCCCTCCTATTCTTGACTTACGTAGGAGTTTGATTGGGTTGGCCCCTGTTATTTCTAATAGAAATCTCAGTCTTAGTAAGGGTTTTTCTTGTTGAGAAGACCCCCTAAATGTTGATGTTTTTAGACAGGTGGCTAGTGTTGATATTTTTAGAGGGAGATTACGACAATGCCAATCGCGGTTGGAATGATTGAGACCAAGGGTTTTCCGGCAGTGGTCGAGGCCGCTGACGCCATGGTCAAAGCTGCCCGCGTCACTTTGGTGGGCTATGAGAAGATTGGTAGTGGGCGGGTGACTGTAATCGTTCGCGGGGACGTATCTGAGGTGCAAGCTTCGGTATCGGCAGGGGTTGAATGTGCCAAGCGTGTGAACGGTGGCGAAGTGCTCTCAACCCACATCATTGCTCGCCCCCATGAGAACCTGGAATTTGTCCTCCCCATTCGCTACACCGAGGCAGTTGAGCAGTTTCGCACCTAGGCAAGTCTCTGCTGCACGGGAAATCCGTTAAGTGCATGAGTGCTTAGAAGATCGCCCGGTTGTTGCGTCTGGCATGATGGTTGATGCCGCCTGACTGTGAACAGTCGCTGGGTGAGCAGTGTGATGGCATGCAAGCGCTTCTAAAGTGAGCCAAGCACTGCGATTAGAAATTTAAAGTCGTTACAAAAAGGATTGAAACATTATGTCCATTGCGGTTGGAATGATTGAAACCCTGGGTTTTCCAGCGGTAGTTGAAGCGGCTGACGCGATGGTCAAAGCGGCTCGAGTCACCCTCGTTGGCTACGAAAAAATTGGTAGTGGCCGCGTCACGGTCATCGTTCGTGGTGATGTGTCTGAAGTCCAGGCTTCTGTGTCGGCAGGGGTTGAAAATGTCAAGCGGGTCAACGGCGGCCAAGTGCTTTCAACCCATATCATTGCTCGCCCCCACGAGAACTTGGAATTTGTTCTACCCATTCGTTACACCGAAGCCGTTGAGCAGTTCCGTGAAAGCGTATCTGGTATCCGACCCTATGGTCGGTAGATCCTGCTAATGCTACTTGCCAAAGTTCGTGGCACGGTTGTGAGTACCTGCAAAGAGCCTAGTCTCAGGGGAGTGAAATTTCTCCTGGTCCAGCTTTTAAGTGATACCGGAGAACCCCTGCCTGACTACGAAGTCGCCGCAGATGTAGTGGGTGCTGGTGTCAATGAGTGGGTGCTCATTAGCCGGGGCAGCGGTGCCCGCCAACATGAGGGATATATTAATCGACCCGTGGATGCCACCGTGGTTGCCATTGTTGATACGGTTTCTCTTGCATCTGGAGCGCTTTACAGCAAGCGCGAAGATTTTAGCTGAGGGTTTTTCACCTGATTAACCCTCAGGGACTTTGATAATCAGCAGCCGGTATCTGCTTGTATTGGTAATTTTGCGGAGGTGTCGGGTAAATGGGGATCCGCAGAGAAGCTGCTCCACCTACGCCTTGGTCCCAGGACTTGGCGGAGCCTGCCATTGATCCATCTGCCTACGTACATGCCTTCTCCCAAATGATTGGGGATGTACGTATTGGTGAGAATGTGCTGGTGGCCCCCGGTGTATCTATGCGGGCGGATGAAGGTACACCCTTTCGTGTGGGTAAAGATACCAATGTGCAAGATGGGGTGGTCTTGCATGGTTTGGAACATGGTCGGGTATTAGGAGATGACCAACAACCCTATTCCATTTGGATAGGCGAGCGCGTCTGCCTAACCCATAAGGCTCTGATCCATGGGCCAGCCTATGTCGGTGACGACTGCTTCATTGGTTTTCGTTCTACCATCTTCAATGCCCGTCTGGGGGAAGGGGTGGTGGTAATGATGCATGCCCTAGTTCAAGATGTGGAAATTCCACCGGGTAAGTTCGTGCCTTCTGGAGCGGTGATCACCCATCAGGCCCAGGCCGATGCCCTGCCAGATGTGGAGCCCGACGATGTGGCCTTTGTGGAGGACGTTATTAATGCCAATGAAGCGCTGCGCGCTGGCTACGTCTGTGCAGATGACACCGCTTGTATTACCCCGATTCGAAATGCTGGAGATCGTGCTATCCCGGCCCCTAATAGTTATGACAACGGACTAAAGACCATGCAACCTCAACGATTGAACCCGGACATTGTGCAACAGGTACGGCAACTCCTAAGCCAGGGATATCGCATTGGCACCGAGCATACCGATGCCCGTCGCTACCGCATTAATATTTGGCAAACCTGCTCTCCTATCCAGTCCACCCGAGAGGGTGACGTATTTGCTGCATTGGAAAACTGCATTGCAGAGCATGCAGGCGAATATGTGCGTATGTTTGGGATCGATCCCACCGTTAAACGGCGGGTGGCAACTACGACCATTCAACGACCTGACGGTAAGCCAGTGACGGTCTCTAGGAATGCCGTGGCCGCAGCGACGAGTTCTTCTAATAGTCGTTACAGTTCTCAATCCAGTAGTAGTAGCTCCCTCTCTGGCGATCTTGTTCAACAGATTCGACAACTTTTGAATCAGGGGTATCGCATTGGCACTGAATATGCGGATCCTCGTCGCTTTCGCATCAATATTTGGCAAACCTGCTCCCCAGTGCAATCCACCCATGAGGGTGAGGTCTTAG
>CAYGVA010000017.1:0-38449 GCA_964353225.1 uncultured Leptolyngbya sp. | reverse complement strand
CCTCTGGGCCAACCCCCTCAAAACCACCGGCCCCCAACTACAGCAACAACTCCAAGGCTTAGGGCTGACCTACCAACCCCTGCCCTGGTGGCCCGACGCCTTTCAGATCCAGCCCCCCTTTCACCCCGGCAATACCCTGCCCTACGTGGCCGGGTGGTATACCGTGCAGGAAGCGATCGCCCAAGCTGCCGTCGCTGTGTTGGCTCCCCAACCGGGTGAATGCGTCCTTGATCTCTGCGCAGCTCCCGGTGGTAAAACCGCCCAAATTGCCATGGCCGTGGGCGATCGCGGCTGTGTTGTCGCCAATGACTATAACGGCGGGCGGTTGGTGAGTTTGGGGGACACCCTCAATCGGCTGGGGTGCCTGAACGTGATTACCACCCATGGGAATGGCCGTAACCTCGGGCTCGCCCCCGGCCAATTTGATCGGGTGCTCGTAGATGTCCCCTGTTCTGGGGAAGGGACCCTGCGCAAGCAATCCCAGCCTCAGCCCTGGCGGCCTCACTACAGTCAGCGCATCGCCAAGGTACAGCGGGACCTGCTCGATCAGGCATTAAACCTGGTGAAACCCGGCGGGGTGGTAGTGTACAGCACCTGCACCTTTGCCCCCGAAGAGAACGAGGCGATTATTGATGCGGTGCTGGGCGATCGCGGCCATTTAGAACCCGCTGCGATCTCACCCCTGATCCATCAACCGGGGGTGACCCGCTGGCAGGGGCAGCCGTATCGGGCTGATTTGCGCCATAGCTGCCGTTACTTCCCCCATTTCAACGATACGGGGGGCTTTTTTGTCGCCCGCATTCGCCGCAGTACTACTCCCTGTTCGGCTACGGCCCATCAACCCGTGACGACTCCGGTCTCATCAACCCTGCCGCCCGTCTCCATCGCGCCAGCCGCCGCCCTCACCCGACTCCAATCGCGATTTGGTCTCCCTGCAGCATGTTTGGCCCATCGACTCCGTTGGGCCACCAGCCATAGCCGCCTCTGGTTAGCCGAACCGCAATGCCTGCCAAGGCTCGGTTCCCCTAGGGTGCAAACCATTGGGCTGGCGATCTCCCGTTTAGAGCGGCAGGGCCTCAAGCCCACCACCGCCTTTCTGCAACGATTTGGCCCCTTCATTCGCCGCAATCAGGTCGCCTTAGATCACCCTGACGCCGTTGCGATATTTCTTCAGGGGCAGCCCCAACCCATTGCCGCCGCCAATCTGGAACCTGGCTATGTCCATGTCCGCCACGGCTCCTTCCACCTCGGCTGTGGGCGCTATGTCGATGGTCAACTTCAGTCCCAAATGCCTAAAGGGGTATTGGGCGGTGCCGCCGATCGTTTGACATGGGCGGCACAAACCAGCGCTTTAAATTAAATTAATATTACGCAATAAATTAATCCGCCGTGATTGGCTCACACAGCCAAAAAACAGGCTCAATTGATTTCTCAACGTTCATCTGACTGCCCTATGATCGCTCTGATTCTGACCGGGGTTAGCTTTGTGGCCTGGTTCCTGAGCATGCTAGCGGGGGGCGGTAGCCCGATTATTTTGATCCCCGTGATCACGTTGCTATTGGGATCCCCAGCCGTTGCCCCCGTGATTACGGTGGGGTTATTGGTTGGCAATCTCCAGCGCAGTTGTTTCTTTTGGTCTGAAATCGATTGGCAGGTCACAGCTTGGTACGTGCCGGGGGCCGTGACGGGAGCCATGCTTGGGGTCTATGCCTTTACCCACATCCATGCCGATTGGCTGGGGATATTGCTGGGCCTAGCGTTGGTGGCGATGGTGCTCAACTACTGGATCAGCCGTTGGTGGCAACCCTTGAAAGGGTTCACCATTCGCCCTTGGCACTTTTTGCCCGTGGCCTTTTTGAATGCCATTGGCTCTGGCCTAATTGGTAGCACTGGCCCAATCATGAACCCCATGTACCTTGGCTATGGCTTGGAAAAAGAGGCCATGGTGGCCACTAAGGCCCTGAACAAAACCACCCTCCATATCGTCAAGCTGATCAGCTACCTGGGCCTAGGGGCTTTGGACCAAACCTACCTGGGCTATGGGCTGATGATGGGCATGGCGGCGATTCCCGCCAATTGGTTAGGTAAGCAAGTGCTCCAACGCATGACCAGTGAGCAGTTTCGCCAAATGGTCTTTGCCCTTGTCGCGGTGAGCGGCTGTTTGATGCTCTGGGAGCAACGGACCTGGCTAGGGGCCGGTTAGGTACGGGCTAAATTCAAAGGAAAACATTGCGGCCAGATTACATCGCCTGAAGGTTCAGACTTTAGGCGATTGCCGAGAACTCAACTATAGCGCTGGCCACTTTGCTTAGGACACCTAGGATCGCTCTGATCCTGAGCGTAGAAGCAAAGTGGCTCGCAGTCTTGTCCTAACCGGACTGGCGACTGCTATACCGGCTGTCGGGCTAATGGACTGACAAAACAGCCTGCCATCTCAAATCCTGGGGTCAGGAGATCTGCCCCATACCCTTGACGAAACCGTCGTAGGGGAGCAGTTTCCGCGCCCAACCCTGGTGTGTGCATTGCCCGAAACCGTCTTAACTAGCCCCCCCTGAATCTGAGCCGGACTGGGGTTGGGGGGCTTGCAATAGGGCTTCAACGAACGGATAAAGGGCCTCCTCGCCCTGCCCGGCCAGTTGACGTTCCTTCAGGTCAACCAGTCCTTGAGCTAAGGATTCAGCTCGTTTTTTATAGTCCCGATGCCCCGTCAACAGATCTAAGAAGGCATTGCGCTCAATCGCGTCGCGGCTGGCATCGTCAGCCACCGGAGATTGGTATGCCGTCTCTTCGACCTCGTATTTCAGCAAAAAGATCAGGGCTTGACTCAGGGTTTGGAGCTGCTGCTGGAGCAGTCGCGTGTCTAAAGAGAGTCGCTCAAAGCCCACTGTCCCTTGAATGCGCAGCTCCACAATCGGAGCCTCCTCCGGGATGAGGGTTCCTGCCGTAATCTCCGCCTCAACTTTCGCGATCGCCGCCGCCACCAGTTCCTCCTGGCTTTCATCCCCTTGGGTCTTGAGCACCAGGCGCAAAATCGTCCGCTGGCAATAATCCCGCTTTAGCTCTGCCTGAACCCCAGCAGCAGTCATCTCTACGAGGTAAGCCCCCCGCGCAAAGCCCCCTTCCTCAATGTTGTTGGCCTCCAGGGACCCCGGATTAAACACCCACTCTTCTTCGCTATAGGCTTTGTGGATATGGCCCAAGGCTAAATAATCGACCCCCACGGTTTTTAGGGGCAAGAGTTCGCGGTACCGCAGAGCACCGCTATAGCGGGCAATTTGCCCCTCCAGCCCATGGTGGAACATTAGCAGCGTATGGTCAGGGCTAGGGGGCAGCGCCGCGATCGCCCCCGCAATTTGTTCAATGGCCCGAGGTGCCGCCGCCCCATACCAATGGGAACCCAGTACCCTGACCCCACAGGGCAAGTCGATATACCCACCGGCACGGGTATCATCATTCCAAGGGCGGTACTGAAGCGTTCCATCTGCCCGGTTTTGATCCGGTTCTAATAGCTGTAGCAATCCCCATTGGGAAAGGTACTTGAGCCAACTGGTGGTGGTGCCGTAAGGGCAGTTATCGTGGTTACCCTCGATCGCCAACACCGGAATGCCCGCCTCTTTCACTTTTTGCAAACACAATTGGGCCTGGTTTAGCACGGCGGGCTGAATCATCCGCTGCTCAAACAGGTCGCCGCAGATGATGACGAAATCGACTTTGGCCTCAATGGCGTAGCGGTCGAGCACATCGGAAAGGGCAAAGTAAAAGTCCTTGGTGCGTTCTTTGCTGTTGTAGCGATCGAACCCCAGATGAATATCGGCGATGTGTAGAAATCGCGCCATAGTAAACCTTTAAGGCGTCGATGAAGTAGCCGCAGCCAATTCTTCGAGTTGTTCCTGCTGTGCTTGAGAAATGCAGGATTGGATCATGTCCTCAATTTCTCCAGTCAAGACGGGCGTCAGGGTGAAGTTTTGCCCCAGCCGGTGATCGGTGACACGATTGTCCTTGTAGTTATAGGTGCGGATCTTCTCAGAGCGAGAACCGGTCCCCACTTGGGAGCGACGCATGGAAGTGATTTCCTCCTGCTGTTCCCGCAACATCATCTCGTAGAGCTTGGCCCGCAGAATTTGCATGGCCCGCTCCCGGTTTTGCAGCTGCGATCGCTCTTCCGTACAAAAAATCCGAATGCCCGTGGGTTTGTGGATCAGATCAACCGCAGTTTCCACCTTGTTGACGTTCTGTCCCCCCGCGCCACCTGATCGCGCCGTAGACATTTCAATATCTTTGGGGTCGATGGTGACCTCAACATCATCCACCTCAGGCATAACCGCTACGGTCGCAGTAGAGGTATGCACACGCCCTCCCGCCTCCGTTACCGGTACCCGCTGGACCCGGTGCACACCGGACTCATACTTCAACTTGCTATAAACCTGATCCCCCTGGATCTCAAGGATAGATTCTTTGACTCCGCCCATATCGGCCAGAGATTCGCTCAAAAGCTTGACCCGCCAGCGCTGACCCTCCGCATAACGCGAATACATCCGCACCAGATCACCGGCCCAAATACCGGCCTCATCACCACCCGTCCCGGCCCGCACCTCCAACATGATGTTCTTCTCATCATTCGGATCACGGGGCAGCAACAGTACTTTCAGCCGTTCCTCTAAGGCTGCAGTCTGTTCCTCTAGGGTCGAAACCTCTAATGCCGCCATTTCCCGAAAGTCGGGATCGTTGATGGACTCTTTATAGACCTCACGAGCCCCAACCAACTCTTCTTGGGCCTGCTTCCAAGTGTCATAGGTGTTCACCGTTTCCTCTAAGGAGGAACGGGACTTAGCAATCCGCTGAAACTCATCAGGATCCCTCGCGACATCAGGATCAGCCAAACGTCGCGTTAATTCGTGAAACGTTTGGTCAACGGAGTTCAGCTTGTCTAACAGATATGCTTCAGCCATGTACTGACCTATGGGCTAAGTAACCTGGATACGCATGCAGACCCACTTTCGGGTAGCAATGGCCCAGCTACTTCTCTGCGGTATCCGTCTCACCGGGTTCGGCAGGTGGAGCCATCCCGTACTTCCGCATAAACCGCTCGACTCGGCCCTCGGTATCAATGATCTTCTGGGTACCGGTATAAAAAGGGTGATTCCCAGACCAAACATCCACATGGAGTTCAGGCTTAGTGGAACCGATGGTCATGATCATCTTGCCATCGCAATAGACTTTGGCCTCGGGATACCACTCAGGGTGAATTTCAGATTTAGGCATGGTGAATGATTACAAATCAGGATTGCTATGTCAAAAATTGGCCAGGACGGCTCCTAACCACCGCGTCTCAGTAGCCAAATTAACGCTTGGAGAACTGAGGGGCTTTACGGGCTTTCTTAAGACCGTATTTCCGCCGCTCTTTACAACGGGGATCACGGGTCAAATAACCTTCGGTTTTCAGGGGTCTACGGTTGTCAGGATCCAACTGACACAGTGCCCGAGCGACACCCATCTTAATGGCGTCAGCGTGGCCGGTCAGACCACCGCCATGGACATTGGCCAAAATGTCGTAATCGCCCTCCAGACCCAAGGTTTCTAGGGGAGCCTTGGCACTGGAAAGGTAGGCGGCATTGTATTGGAGATACAGATCCCCAGGGCGGCCATTAATGACAATTTGACCATCGCCAGGCACGAGACGAACCCGAGCGATAGCATTTTTACGTCGCCCTGTTCCCCAGTACACTACGCGATCGTTGGCTTCAGTTGCTTGCATGATGACTTACTCTCCTAAGACGGTTTGAATAACGAGGGTTTCTGGCGATTGGGCTTGATGGGGATGGTCAGACCCGGCATACACCTTAAGCTTGGTGAACAACTTGCGACCCAGGGCATTTTTGGGCAACATTCCTTTGACTGCCTGCTCAATAATCCGCTCAGGAAGTCGGTTTTGCAGCTTTGCAAACGTCTCGGTTTTCATGCCGCCGGGGCGACCAGAGTGACGGCGATAGAGCTTCTCTTCTCGCTTATTGCCCGTCACAGCCACCTTTTCTGCATTGATGACAACCACAAAATCACCCGTATCCATATTGGGGGTATAAGTGGGTTTATTTTTGCCCCGCAAGACCTTAGCGATTTCAGTAGAAAGGCGACCTAGCCTTTGATCAGCAGCATCAACGATGTACCACTTTCTCTCAAGGGTGTCGACTGGGGGGACATAGGTTTTAGTCATGGGTGTTTCCTGCAGGTCTAAAAATCAATAACAAAAGAAAGAGAACTTAGGGGCCGCTGATTTTAGGTCATACCGCCACAGACAGGGGAGGAGAACTGAAATGGAACTGGGGGTGAGTGTCAAACCAAATATGAGGCGCAAAGGGAAAAGCATCATAACCGACCCGGAGCAAACACAACCCCTTCGCCGGTGCTGAATACTTCACCCGTTCCCGTTGCTGGGTTTGCCATAGATGCGTGAATTCATCCACACTTAAGAGCCCCCGCCCCACCTGTACCAACAGGCCCATAATCAAGCGCACCATGCCATAAAGAAAGCCACTGGCCTGTAGTTCCACCATCAAAAAATCAGCTTGACGATAGCAAACAGCATCCTGCAACTCAACCCAGGAATGAGCTCGTCCCGACCCAGCTCGATGAAACGCCGACAAATCATGTGAACCAACCAGAGGATCAAGGGCGGCCTGAATCAAGGTCTCGCTTAAAGGCTGATAATAATAGTGCCAGGCAAATGGACTGACAAACAAGTTGGGAACGGCATCGGTATACAAGGTATATCGATATCGTCGCCATTGAGCTGAAAACTGGGCGTGCCAATCATCTGGAACGACCGCCGCCGCCCGAATCAAGATGTCCTCGGGTAAGCGAGCGTTCAAAATAGCCGCCCATCGATAAGCCGGGATTAAGGTTGGCGCATCAAAGTGAGCCACTTGCCCCGCACCATGAACGCCCGCATCAGTGCGGCCAGCCCCAGCCAAGGTCACGAAATATCCCAGGAATGATTGCAAGGCCAGCTCGATATCACCCTGGACCGTCCTTGCTTGGGCTTGACGTTGCCACCCATGAAAATGAGTACCCACATACTGAACCACCAATGCCACCCGCTGGGTTGAACCAGGGAGCGATGCGCCTTTTTCACGCAATTGTGTGACCAGTGGGGTTGACCGACTCATCTCAATAGATCCTTAGGTCAGCTCAATGATCGCCATATCAGCATTGTCCCCACGACGGCTCACCGTTCGCAAGATGCGGGTATAGCCACCCTGGCGTTCGCCATAGCGTTCGCCCGCTTGGGCAAATAGGGCATGGACCAACTGCTTGTCATACAAATAACCGATCGCCCGCCGTCGAGCGGCCAACGAACCATCCTTTGCAAGGGTAATGATGTGCTCAGCTTCAGAGCGCACTGCTTTAGCCCGAGTTTTGGTCGTCGTAATACGACCATGGCGAATGAGTTCCGTCGTTAATGTCCGCAATAGAGCGCGACGCTGATCAGCCGGACGACCTAGCTTAGGCACACGACAACCGTGACGCATTTTAATTCCTCCCAATAATCCCTACACAATAAAAATCCGAAGCCAAGGCTCCGGAAGGGTTACCTCAGTGGGCTGAACACTGAGGTAATCGAACCACACCTAGGCGGGCTTTGAGGCATTCTCAGTAGCGAGGGTAATTCCTAAGCGCTGCTGTAGCGCTTCAATTACCTCTTCTGCTGATTTTTGGCCAAAATTCTTGATCTCCAGCAAATCTTCCTGGGTGTAATCCAGCAAATCCGACACAGAGTTAATTTGAGCCCGCTTCAAACAGTTGTAAGCTCTCACCGACAATTGCAGCTCTTCAATCGGGATTTGATTCGCTGGGTCTTCTTCCCGAGTGGCTTCATCCTGCTTAGGCTCAAGGGTGACATCCTTAAGGGGGTTAAACAAGTCAACCAAGATAGCAGCAGCTTCACTCATGGCTTGTTGCGGCGTCACACTGCCGTTAGTCCAAACATCCAAAAGGAGCCGATCCTTTTGAAGGGCACCACCAACGATAATTTCTTCAATGGTGTAGTTGACCTTACGCACAGGCATAAAGACGGCATCAATCTGCATGAAGTCGAGCGCGGCAGCCTCATCACGCCCTCGATCCACCGCTCGATACCCTTGTCCTTGCTCAATCCGAAATTCCATCTCTAGGGTGTGACCCTCAGCGACAGAGGCAATGTACTGCTCGGGATTAATGAACTCCACTTCTGAAGGCAACTCAAAGTCTCCAACAGTAACCTTGGCAGGCCCCTGAACCATCAATCGCCCAATTTGAGGCTGGGTTGAATAACTTTTCAACACCACCTCTTTCATGTTGAGCAGAATATCTAGCACGTCCTCACGGATGCCAGGAATGGTTGAAAACTCGTGGGTTGCCCCAGCAATACGAACAGCGGTAATCGCTGAACCATAAAGGTTAGACAGTAATACTCGCCGTAAGGCATTACCAACGGTAATACCCTGACTACGCTCTAATGGCTCGATAACAAATCGGCTGTAGTAGCTCTCGTCATCAGCAATTACGGATTCGACGCACTCAACCTGGAACTGTGCCATAACAGGGCCTCCCTTTGCCTCACCACTATCCAAAACTTCTAAACCCGTCGCCGTTTGGGTGGACGGCAGCCATTATGGGGAATCGGAGTCACATCTCGAATTAACGTGATTTCCAACCCTGCACCCTGTAAAGCACGGATTGCAGTTTCCCGGCCAGCTCCAGGACCACTGACCATTACCTCAATTTGCCGCATCCCTTGATCCATGGCGCGTCTTGCCGCACTATCGGCTGCAGTTTGAGCCGCAAAAGGTGTGCCTTTTTTGGCACCTTTAAACCCGCTAGCACCAGCTGATGACCATGACACAGCTTCGCCATTGGTATCTGTGATAGTGACAATAGTGTTATTAAAAGTAGATTGAATATGCGCGACGCCGCTAGGGATATTCTTCTTAGTCTTACGACCGCCCGGTTTACGTGTTGGTTTAGCCATAACCTCCGAAATCGTCCTATAACTCTGAACTACTGACACTATCTAGGTGAATAGGACCAAGGCTCCGTACGCAATGATCGTCAACTCAGATCATCACAACGTCAGTCTTGACAGTCCTAAATTATTTTTTGGGGGCTTTCTTTTTACCCGCAATTGTCCTTTTGACGCCCCGGCGGGTTCTGCTATTGGTTCGAGTTCTTTGCCCTCTCACAGGTAATCCAGCGCGATGACGCCGCCCTCTATAGGAGCCAATATCCATGAGACGCTTGATGTTCATGCTCTCCCAGCGTCGCAGGTCGCCTTCCACTTGGAAGTCATTTTCGACCGCATCACGCAGGCTAGCAACATCAGTGTCGCTAAGGTCCCGTATACGGATATCAGGACTAACACCCGTTTTACTTAAAATCCCCTTGGAGCGGGACAGGCCAATTCCATAGATATAAGTCAACCCAATTTCGACCCGCTTATCTCTGGGCAGGTCAACACCAGCAATCCGTGCCACGTTTAGTTTCTCCCTACAATTCCTAAAGGTGCTTTGGCACCCGAGAATAACTGATTTCCTTTTCCTCGCCCAAGACCTACAGGAGCCTGCTCCGAAACTGAACAAGGCTACAGCATAGACCCTTGAAACCGATCACTACCCCTGACGTTGCTTATGCTTGGGGTTAGAACAAATAACCATCACTCGCCCTTTGCGGCGAATGACGCGACATTTGTCACACATTCTACGGACAGATGCTCGCACTTTCATGCCCTAAAAATTCGCGCCTCACTACAGAATTGCCATCCTAGCAAAGCTAAGACGGCCCAGTCAAATTTTTATTGATTGCCAATGCCATGATCGATCAAGTGCCTTCAATAATAAAGGCAGGTCCCTAACTGAGAACCTGCCTTTATTATTGAAGGCGAAAATCGCTGCATCACACGTTCAGCATGGATGCTGTGGTGATTAAGTTCCCCGCTTCAGGGCCGCTTCCACTTGCTTGAACTCCTGCTCAAGACGCTGTTTTAATTTTTCTGGGAAAGGTCGGTTGGGGTAGGAACTGTAGTGACCTGCAATCGCATTAAGTGCCGTACTAACCGTTGTGTAGGAACTGAGGCTCGAGACAGAACCATCTCGGCGGTAACGGGAGGTGAAATCATTAATGATTTCTCGGGCATTGGCTTGAGCAGCAGCCCGTTCAGGCGCATCACTAGGCAGGCTAATCGTAGCCCTCAGGTTTTCGACTACAGCTAGCGTATCTTGGCGATAATTGCCCGTGATCTGACCACTAATGCCAGCATCACCACATCCAGACAGACCAATGGCTGCGACCAGGATCAAGGCAAACAAGCGGGTAAACAGTTGTCTCATGGATAGAAGAGTTTCTTGAAGGAGTCTTGGGCAGTGGACTGTCCGAAGTAATTCGGGAATCGTGAAGCTATTCTACCGTGCCTAGGTATACCATCCGAATGGTGTGCCATTCTGCCCCATCCATCTCAGGCAATCTCTGGATCTAAATTGCCCACCTACCGAGACGACCTTTGACAGGGAGAATGAACTTAAGCAGGGTAGATCCGTAAGCGACGATTGGGTTCATCACCGAAGCTGAGGGACTTGAGGTGGTAGTGTTCAGCCAACTCATGCTGCATTTTACGGATCCGAGGTGAGCGGGGCAGCAACTCTACGGGTTGTCCTTTGGGGATCACAATTTGTTCTACGGCAAGACGGGCTTCTTCCAGGGCTTCCAACTCGTTTGCCTCATTGCCTTGGCTAAATAGGTTTAGATTGACATTCGCCTGATTGCTGCCTTCATCCATGTCTAAGAGCCGCTGTAGCGTGCGCACGATCTGAGGGACGCCATTGGACTTGACGGTATGTATCGGCAATTGGCGAACCTTGGCGACATGGCGCAATTTGGAATGGCCTTTGACATGGGACCTGAGCGCTAGCACCGCATCTGCCAACTCTAAATCTTTGGTTAGGGTGACCGGTAGATGCAAGGTGCGAATCACATGCTCAAGATGATGACGACTGATGCCATAGGGGTATAGCCGTAGGATCTCTTCGCCATTGGGGCCAAACCTAGGGGATATTCCATCGGGGGTAGACAACGGATCGTCAAAGGGCGGACTCGACAATGGGGTCGAGCGTGCCGTGGGCGGAGCAGTGTCCAACAAATGCTGAAAATCCTGCTCCTCAGGGGTCATTGCCGAATGGGTGTCTGCTGGAGAAGCCGTGCTGAGGGGCGTCATGCGCCCAGAGGATCGCCACCCCTTTTTAGCAAACCCCAAAGTTGTACGGTCATTGCGATCAGAGAGGGGCCGCAGTGAAATTTCAGGCGTTTCATGGGTGACTGAGACCTGCCCGTCTGGGGCAGTGCTACGGACTTGTGAACCGGGCTGTCGCCCTCGCAACAGGCTATCGATGGTGGTGGCAACATCCTCATGGACCACCCACCGTTGACGCTCAGTCATTTCAATGGCGATCGCAAAGGTTGGAGAAGCCTTTCGTTCCAGAACGCTTTTTTGACTGCCCCGGCGACGGGCCTCATCATCTCCCAAGGTCACCGACTGCACGCCTCCCACCAAATCAGACAGGGTCGGGTTCTTGATCAGATTTTCCAGGCGGTTACCATGGGCCGTCCCCACCAGCTGAACTCCCCGCTCCGCAATTGTGCGCGCAGCAGTTGCCTCTAACTCCGTCCCAATTTCGTCAATCACAATGACTTCAGGCATATGGTTTTCCACCGCCTCAATCATGACCTGATGTTGCAGTTCAGGTTTTGCAACTTGCATGCGGCGCGCTCGACCAATGGCAGGGTGAGGGATATCCCCGTCACCAGCAATTTCATTAGAGGTGTCAATAATGACGACGCGCTTTTGAAAGTCATCGGCCAAGACCCGCGCAATTTCCCGCAACGCCGTGGTTTTCCCGACGCCAGGTCTTCCGAGCATCAGAATAGAGCGGCCCGTTTCGACTAAATCCCGAATCATGCCGATGGTGCCGAATACAGCTCGCCCCACTCGACAGGTCAAACCCACGACTTCGCCGGACCGATTACGAATAGCACTGATGCGGTGCAGGGTTTGCTCAATACCGGCTCGATTATCGCCACCAAAATACCCGACCCGTTCGATGCAGTAGTTCAGGTCATCGCGCGAAATCATCGTTTCGGTTAAGTATTGAGCCTCTCCGGGAAAACGCGCCTCAGCCCGACGCCCCAAGTCCAAAACCACTTCAATCAATTGGCCTCGACGGGGATGATGCTCTAATAAGGTCCGCAGATTTGGGGGCAGAATCGCCAGCAGTGAAGCCAAATCATCATTTGTACTTGTCGTGGCTATGGGGGGCTGTTCCGGCTGCGGACTCGATGCCTTCGGGGGATTGGGAACCATCGCTTCGTCGGAGAAATTAACCATAACCGCTCTAATTCAGAGTAGGAAAGCGTTATAACGACTGGATGTCTAAGCTAGACAGTGGCGTGGGGGCAACGGTGGATCCGTTTCCTTAGCATGCCAGCCTTTGAGGGGGTCGATCAAGGTTCGACATTTGTGGATGGCTTGCTCAAGCAAGTCTGGATATGCTTCTAGCGGCGTTGCATTACCCCCTTCAGAGAAAGCTGACATTGCTTTTATGTCTAGGGTATTGAGGGTGGGCTGGAGCAATTTTCGCGCATAGCTGCCATAGGCAACGCCACCAAAAGTGGTCAATACTCTATTTTTTGAAGTGTTGCTGAGACTATTGAAAGGGGCGGCTAATGGACGCCAATCTGGAAGACTAGAAAGCTTGGGAATGGTTTGATGGTTCGTTCCCCCAGCAAGCTGGATATAGCCCGGTGGGCCATCTTGAAGCATTTTCTGGCCGTAACGAATAGTGACATGGGTGGTGCCTGAGCCGATATCCCCGCTCATCGGGCGGCCATCGGTTTGCCAAACTAGCGGCACCGCCAGTGGCCCCATGAGCCGGTAAAGCTGCCATAGGTATTCAATGACGCCATCACCATAGGGGCAGCTAATTGCCAATAACTTTAATTGCGGCAAATAGGGCCGAATCGTTTGGAACAGGGACTCAAACTGCCACTGTCGACCGACTTGAGTGTGGATTTCGATCGCATCCACAGCTGCGATCACCTGAGGCAAGACCGTCACAGCAGATGTCACGTGGGTTTGGGCTGCAATAATCTGGGGTGGGCAAACCGTTAAGCAACGCCCACACCCATAACAGCGATCGCTAACAACCCCCGACGGCTGATCCCTGGCAAACGAGATCGCCTCGGTGGGACAAGTCGCGACACAGGGGCGTGAACAATCTTCTGGGCAGGATTTGGGATCAAACGTGGCTTTGCGAAAATGCGGATCTTCACCATCATTGATGCTAATCATCAACCATGGACGCACTGAAGTAACACCCAACGTCGAGCCTGCCCTAAGGACATCTGCAGCGGTCAAAGCCTCTTGAACAACCCTTATGACCGCTGGGTCCGCAGCAATATCAATACAATCGGCACCCGCCAACGTATAAGCCACGGCTAAATTGCGGATGACCGGCAGGTGCTGATAACTTGCGCCACAAATCAGCTTGAACCAGGAACCGCTTTGGAGAGATTTGAGGGGGCACTTTTGTTCGCTCACATCCCCATGCTAGCCAGTTCTTGGCGAAATTGCTGCATCGCAAAATTAACGGCATATCCTGACTAGGGCAAAGAAATTAACGCACTTAGAGCAGCTCCCGTAAAGGCTGCCAGCTAAATTCCCGATCACCCCCCATTTCCAGGACCACTTTAAGTTGAGGACGTTTCTCAGGCAATTCGGCCAGATAAATCAACTCTTGCCGAGACAGGATATGTCCCTCCAGCAACCACAACACTAAGCCCTTAGACTGGCGCGATAGGGACTCAAAACGGTAGTTCACAATGGGCGGCACAAAATAGGTATAACCAACCGCTGCTCCCTGACCAATGGTTTTCTTGCCGAGATGGGCAGGGCGAATACCATGAACATCAGTGAGGTACGCAGACAAGTCACCCAATCCCCTGACAGTCAGATTCATTGTCTCGTAACCCTCTGCCCTCAAACGTCGCTGATAGCGACCTTCAAATCCACCTTCAAGGGGCATACGTACGGCTAAAGCGCCTGCCGCGTCTAAATCGCGATTGAATTTGCGGCCAACAATAAGTAAGGGCATCGTTACGCTTAACTCCGGCAGTTATGTGTCAGTACTCAATCAAGGCCAACTGTCAGTCCCTAGTCTATGCCAAGGGGGCTGGCTCTCACTACCCTGGCAAACCCCTGCCTCGCATGAGACAACTAAATCCGTTTTCAGAACTGTGATGGATGACGGCAGAAAAAACTAGACATCTCTGTAAAGAGTGTGTACGATGATTAATCGTCGCTGAAAACAGATACTGGGCGTCCAACGCACTAAGTCTGAGCGACATTTTATATCTTTGTTGCCTCTTCAACACCGTCTTACGGGTTTCGGTAAACGGACTTCCGATTTGATTAAAGGTGTGTGCTGTTCATCAGCACTCGAATGCAGCCTGCGTTGGTCACAGCGATTGCTGATGAGCATTTCTCCGGCATTTAGCCATGAGTAAAACGCGCAGTTGATGTGAGTTGTCTGTAGTTAGTGGAGATGGGGAACGGTGTCAGTTGGCATTCTCGGTACCAAATTGGGTATGACCCAGGTTTTTGACGAGCAAGGGAATTCCATTCCAGTGACCGTCATTCAGGCGGGGCCTTGCGTGGTTACCCAGGTCAAAACTCTACAAACAGATGGCTACGCCTCTGTGCAATTAGGATATGGCGAAGTCGCTGAAAAGGCCTTAACCAAGCCTCAGCTGGGGCATTTGGCAAAAGCCAATTCAACTCCCCTTCGTCACTTGAAAGAGTATCGGACCGATGAAGCGAGCAGTTTTGAACTGGGTCAAGTCTTGACGTCCGACCAGTTTGAACTGGGTCAGCTCATTGATGTCACAGGCACCAGTATTGGTAAGGGGTTTGCAGGCTACCAAAAGCGGCATAACTTCCACCGTGGTCCAATGGCCCACGGTTCTAAAAACCATCGTGCTCCTGGCTCTATTGGTGCCGGTACGACACCTAGTCGTGTTTACCCAGGCAAAAAGATGGCCGGTCGGTTAGGCGGAGAGAAAATCACAACCCGTAAATTGACTGTCGTGAGAATCGATAGCGATCGCAATTTATTAATTGTTAAGGGCTCTGTCCCTGGCAAGTCCGGGACCCTTCTCAGCATCACCCCTACTAATCATGTGGGTCAGGCATCTTAGGGATTTTTTCAGCGCATCAGTAGCAGGCATAAGCATTGCAGGAATAGAACGTTATGGTTGAGTGCACTATTAAGGATTGGCAAGGCAATGAAGCGGGCAACGCTTCATTGGAGCTAAGAACAGCGAAGCCAGAAAATGCTTCCCACATTGTTCATCGAGCCCTTGTGCGCCAGATGAACAATGCTCGGCAAGGAACCTTGTCAACCAAAACGCGAGCCGAGGTTCGTGGTGGTGGTCGCAAGCCTTGGCGTCAAAAAGGCACCGGTCGCGCCCGCGCTGGTTCAAACCGCTCTCCCCTATGGAAAGGTGGGGGTGTGATCTTTGGCCCAAAACCAAGAGATTTTAGCGTCAAAATGAATCGCAAGGAGCGACGCCTTGCCCTCTGCACGGCATTCCAAAGCCGCGCTGAAGATATGGTTGTGGTCCAAGATTTTGCAGACCAGCTCTCTCGCCCAAAAACAAGGGATCTGGTTGAAGCACTAGGTCGCTGGGGAATATCCACAACGGAAAAAGTGCTGCTGATCGTAGCAGAGCACCAGGAAATGGTCACCCTGTCTGCCCGCAATCTCAGCAAGCTCACCCTGATTTCGGCAAACAACCTCAACATCTATGACGTTTTAGCTGCAGACCGACTGGTAGTAACGTCAACAGCCCTAGAGAAAGTTCAGGAGGTTTACGGTGGCTAAAGTCATTGAATCTGCAACCCTAGCCGACATCATTCGTCGCCCTATCGTGACTGAAAAAGCGACGTTGCTGCTAGAGAACAATCAATACACCTTCGAGGTGATGCCCAAATCTAGCAAGCCAGAAATAAAGGCTGCTATTGAGTCTCTTTTCGACGTCAAGGTAACTGGCATAAGTACCTTAAATCCCCCTCGGAAGCAACGTCGCATGGGCAAATTTGCAGGTTACCGAGCCACCTACAAACGAGCCGTAGTCACGTTGGCAGAAGGAGACTCTATTCCTCTGTTCCCTGACGTTTAAGCCTAGGGCTATCCACTTCGTATCAGGCACAAAATTGGCGCAGTTTATTTTTTTAGTGAATTAAGTCATGGGCATTCGTTCCTACCGACCATATACCCCCGGAACTCGTGAACGTACTGTTTCAGAATTTTCTGAGGTTACCCGCAGCGAGCCGGAAAAATCTTTAACGCGCTCTATTCATCGACCCAAGGGACGAAATAACCGTGGCGTGATTACTTGCCGTCATCGTGGTGGTGGTCACAAGCGGCTTTACCGCGTCATTGACTTCCATCGCAGCAAGCGAAATGTGCCTGCGAAAGTGGCTTCCATTGAGTACGATCCCAATCGGAATGCCCGCATCGCCCTCTTGCACTACCAAGACGGTGAGAAGCGTTACATTCTTCACCCTGCAAAACTGTCAGTCGGCGATACTGTCACTGCTGGTCCAGAATCGCCATTAGAAATTGGAAATGCCCTTCCACTTCATAAGATTCCTCTGGGCACCATGGTTCACAATGTTGAACTCCAGGCTGGTAAGGGTGGGCAGATTGTTCGTGCGGCAGGAACCTCCGCACAGTTAGTGGCCAAAGAAGGGGACTACGTTACTCTCAAATTGCCATCCACGGAAGTGCGCATGGTTCGGCGAGAATGCTATGCCACCATTGGCCAAGTCGGAAATGCCGACTCCCGCAATATTAGCTTGGGTAAAGCTGGTCGAAAGCGGTGGTCAGGTCGTCGTCCTGAGGTCCGAGGAAGTGTCATGAACCCTGTTGATCACCCCCACGGTGGTGGTGAAGGACGTGCACCCATTGGCCGCAGTGGACCAGTAACCCCCTGGGGTAAACCGGCATTGGGATATAAAACCCGCAAGAAAAAGAAAGCCAGTAATGCATTGATTGTACGGCGACGGCGGCGGGTATCGAAGCGAGGCCGTGGCGGTCGGAATGCCTAATTGCGGCTTATTACCATGGCTTTTGTTTGCCTAAGTCAGCACTCATTGTGAGGTTAAAATTTCATGTCTCGTTCTCTAAAAAAGGGACCTTTTGTTGCCGATCATCTTTTACGAAAAGTAGAAGCAATGAATGTCAAGGGTGAAAAACAAGTTATTAAGACTTGGTCCCGAGCATCCACTGTTTTGCCTCAAATGATCGGCCATACCATTGCTGTCCATAATGGGCGTCAGCATGTACCGGTTTATGTAACTGAGCAGATGGTCGGTCACAAGTTGGGTGAGTTTGCGCCAACCCGTACCTTTCGGGGCCACGCAAAGAGCGATAAGAAAGCACGTCGATAGTTGGTGAGTCGGAGAATCCTAATGGCTGTTGATACCACTGCCCAGGTCAAAGCGGTCGCCCGCTACATACGTATGTCGCCCCATAAGGTGCGTCGAGTCCTCGACCAGATTCGAGGATCCTCGTACCGGGAAGCGCTAATCATCCTGGAATTTATGCCCTACCGGGCCTGTGAACCCGTGTTAAAAGTGCTCCGGTCTGCGGTCGCTAATGCCGAGCATAATAATGGCTTTGATCCAGGCAGTCTTATTGTCAGCGAAGCCTATGCTGATGCTGGCCCAACTTTAAAGCGGTTTCGCCCCAGGGCTCAAGGTCGAGCCTATCAAATTCGTAAGCCGACTTGTCACATTACGGTTGCGGTTGCCCCCGAAGGTTTGGCAGACAGTTAAGGCATTTTTATTTTTGGAGAGGAACAACGCGTGGGACAGAAGATTCATCCAACTGGGTTTCGCCTTGGTGTCATCCAAGAGCATCGCTCTCGCTGGTACGCTGACAATCGTCGCTATCCAGGGCTACTTCAAGAGGATTACCAAATTCGTCAGTACGTAGAGAAGAACCTCAGTAATGCGGGTATCTCCGATGTACAGATCGAGCGCAAGGCAGACCAAATTGATCTAGAAGTACGGACTGCTCGTCCTGGGGTCGTTGTTGGCCGTGGTGGCAGTGGCATTGAGGCCCTTCGGGTTGGATTACAAAAAATCCTCCATGACCCTAGTCGTCAGATCCGCATTAATGTGGTCGAGGTTGCCCGTGTTGATGCAGATGCAGCGCTAGTGGCTGAATACATTACGCAGCAGTTGGAGCGACGGGTTGCATTCCGCAGAGTGGTTCGGCAAACTTTACAACGGGCTCAGAGAGCGGGGGTTGAAGGCATCAAAATTCAAGTTAGCGGTCGCTTGAATGGTGCAGAAATTGCTCGAACCGAGTGGACGAGGGAAGGCCGAGTGCCCCTCCACACATTACGAGCAGATGTTGATTACTCCTATCGGACAGCTCAAACCACCTATGGCGTGCTTGGGGTCAAGGTGTGGATTTTCCGAGGCGAGGTAATTCCTGGGCAAGAAGATAGACCTGTGGATGCTGCAGCCCAACCTCGGCGACGACAACCCCGACGACGACAACAGTTTGAAGATCGTTCGAATGAGTCCTAAGTAATCAAAAATTAGTTGAAACTCCCCAGAGATTCACTTAACTCTTCTTGAAGTAGCGTAATGGGCAGCGAGATTTGAAACCATGTTAAGTCCTAGACGAACTAAGTTCCGTAAACAGCACCGAGGTCGAATGCGTGGCATGGCCCACCGGGGTAATAAGCTCAACTTCGGTGACTTTGCTCTCCAGGCTACTGAACCGTCGTGGCTGACTTCCCGTCAAATCGAGGCGGCTCGGCGGGCGATGACCCGTTACATACGCCGGGGTGGAAATATCTGGATTCGGGTTTTTCCAGATAAACCTGTGACGATGCGCCCGGCAGAAACTCGAATGGGCTCTGGTAAAGGTAACCCTGAATTTTGGGTTGCCGTGGTTAAGCCAGGTCGAATCATCTTCGAAATGGCTGGTGTGCCAGAAGAAACGGCTCGCGAGGCAATGCGTTTGGCCGCATTTAAGTTGCCTTTAAAAACCAAAATTGTTACACGTGAGTCGGAGGAATCTTGATAATGGCATTTCCAAAAATGGCTGACATTAAGGACCTTAATGAAGAAGAAGTTGTTGCTGAAATTGCCGCAACTCGACGTAGGCTTTTTGACTTACGCTTCCAGAAAGCAACCCGTCAGTTAGAAAAGGGTCTTCACCAATTCAAGCAAGAACGCCACAAGTTGGCGCAGCTCATGACTTTGCAACAACAGCGCAAGTCTGAAGTTCAAGAAAGCATTGACAAAACGTTAGCTACTGATACTAGCGGCAATTAAAATTTAGGCCGAATGAGGATATTGCGCAATGGCGGTTAAAGAGCGGATCGGATTAGTGGTTAGTGACAAAATGCAAAAAACCGTAGTCGTTGCGGTGGAAAGCCGAGTCACCCACCCCAAGTACGGCAAGATTGTGGTGCGGACCAAGCGCTATAAAGCTCATGACGAGGAAGATACTTGCCGTGATGGAGATCGCGTGCGTATCCGTGAAACTCGCCCCCTCAGTCGGACTAAGCGTTGGGTTGTTGCTGACGTCCTAGACCGCGCGTCTCAGGCTTAATAGGAGAATAGTGAACCATGATTCAGCAAGAAACCTATTTAAATGTGGCGGATAACAGCGGTGCACGCAAGTTAATGTGCATTCGGGTCTTAGGCGGCAATCGCCGTTATGCGGGGGTGGGTGATGTCGTCGTTGCGGTTGTCAAGGATGCCATTCCTAATATGGCTGTCAAGAAGTCTGATGTCGTTCGAGCAGTGATCGTTCGTACGAAAAAAGGTCTACGCCGCAGTAGTGGCATGAGCATTCGATTTGATGATAATGCTGCTGTGCTTATCAATACTGATGGTAATCCTCGAGGAACAAGGGTGTTTGGTCCTGTCGCTCGGGAATTACGAGAGAAAGACTTCACCAAAATTGTTTCGTTAGCACCGGAGGTATTGTGATGGCCAAACCAGCCAAAGCAAAAGAACGCCACAAAATGCATGTCAAAAGTGGCGATACAGTCCAGATAATTGCTGGGCGTGATAAAGGCAAGGTGGGCGAGGTACTTTCGGTTATCACGAAGAATAGCCAGGTTTTAGTCAAGGGTGTAAACATTCGCACTCGACATGTCAAGCCCCAGCAGGATGGAGAGTCCGGCCAAATCGTAACTGAAGAGGCTCCGATCCATAGCTCGAACGTCATGCTTTACTCAGAAAAACAAAAGGTTGCGAGTCGCATCGCTTACACCTTTTCTGAGGATGGTCGCAAGGTTCGCATGCTGAAGAAGACAGGTGAAATCATTGACTAAGTTCATTTGCAAATTTGGCCTTGCGTTAATCAAGCCTTAATGGCATTCCTGACCAAGACCAGGAATATTTTAGAGAGCAACTTGTTATGGCGGAACAACTGAAAGCGTTTTACACCGAAAAGGTCACCCCGAAACTAATGGAGCAGTTTGGCTATGCCAATATCCATCAGGTCCCAAAGGTGGTCAAAGTAACTGTTAATCGCGGACTTGGAGAAGCATCTCAAAATGCAAAAGCATTAGAGTCTTCCTTGAGCGAATTAGCTCTCATTACAGGTCAACGCCCTGTGGTGACTCGGGCCAAGAAGGCGATCGCAGGTTTTAAAATTCGTGAGGGTATGCCGGTGGGTGTAATGGTCACCCTGCGGTCAGAACGGATGTATGCGTTCCTCAATCGTCTAATCAATCTGGCCCTACCTCGAATTCGTGACTTTCGTGGGGTAAGTCCCAAAAGCTTTGATGGCCGAGGTAATTACACCTTAGGTCTTAGAGAGCAATTGATTTTTCCTGAAATTGAATACGACAGCATTGAACAAATGCGAGGAATGGACGTCACTGTTGTGACTTCGGCCAACACAGATGAAGAGGGGCGGGCCCTGCTGAAAGAACTGGGCATGCCGTTCCGGGATAACTAGACTTAACCACTGGAGAGGACTATGGCGGCTAATGACACAATCGCAGATATGCTGACGCGGATTCGCAATGCGAACCTTGCGCGTCATCAAACTGTGGATATTCCCTCCACGAAGATGACCCGGAGCATTGCTCAGGTTCTGAATGAAGAGGGATTTATTGCCGACTTTATTGAGACCGGCGAGGACAATCGACGACTATTGTCGATCACTCTTAAGTATCAGGGGAAGACCCGAGATCCCATTATCAAGAATTTGAAGCGTGTTAGCCGGCCTGGGCTGCGGGTGTATTCAAATCGGAAAGAGTTACCTCGGGTTTTAGGTGGGATTGGTATTGCCATTATCTCCACATCCAGTGGCATCATGACCGATCGCGACGCTCGTCGTCAGGGCGTTGGCGGTGAAGTGCTCTGCTACGTCTGGTAGCCAACTTTAGTCATTGACAGCCTTCAAGGAGTAGTAATTAAAATGTCTCGAATTGGTAAACGCCCAATCCCAATACCCGCAAAGGTAACAGTGGCAATTTCAGGGCAAACCGTCACTGTTACAGGGCCGAAAGGAGAGCTGTCTCGGACGTTGCCTGCGGGAGTTTCCGTTGGCCAAGAGAATGATATGGTCGTGGTGAATCGTGATGATGACAGCCGCTGGGCTCGTTCCCGTCACGGCCTATGTCGTACCCTTGTGGCAAATATGGTCGAGGGAGTCTCACAGGGTTTTCAAAAGCGCTTAGAAATCAAAGGAGTTGGCTATCGCGCCCAGGTGCAAGGCACTACTCTTAATATGAGCCTTGGATATAGTCATCCCGTGATATTTGACCCTCCAGAAGGAATTCAATTTGCCGTTGAGAGTAATACCAAAGTTATTGTTACTGGTATCGATAAAGAAATCGTCGGTAACGTAGCCGCTAGTATTCGCGCTGCACGCCCTCCCGAGCCCTATAAAGGTAAGGGTGTGCGCTACGAAGGTGAGCAGGTTCGTCGTAAAGCTGGTAAGGCAGGGAAGAAGTAAACCATGAAGGGCAGTCGTAAAGAGCTAACCCGTCGCCGCCACATGCGTATTCGGCGACGTGTCACTGGAACCACAGAGCGTCCGCGTCTAGCGGTCTTTCGCTCTAACCAAAATATTTATGCGCAAGTCATAGACGACACGCAGCATCAAACTTTAGCTGCTGCATCTACTCTGGAGGCTGGCATCAGAGATCAAGGGGGAGCCACGCAGGCTGCTTCCGCACTCGTTGGGAAGTTAATTGCTGAACGTTCCCTCGATAAGGGTATTAAGCAGGTGGTCTTTGATCGAGGAGGCAAGCTGTACCACGGTAGAGTTGCCGCTCTAGCTGATGCTGCTCGCGAGGCAGGTCTATCCCTTTAATAGATTGATGACAGTCACCTCCAATGATTACTCGTTCTAGATGAAACTTAGGAAGAATTATGGCGAATAATGGTCGTCGAAAAAACACCCGTAATCGTGAAAAAGAGTCAGAATGGCAGGAGCGAGTTGTTCAAATTCGTCGAGTCACTAAAGTTGTCAAAGGTGGTAAAAAGCTAAGCTTTCGCGCAATCGTCGTCGTTGGCAACGAGAAAGGCCAAGTTGGTGTGGGCGTAGGCAAAGCTGGAGATGTCATTGGAGCCGTCAAAAAAGGGGTTGCTGATGGCAAAAAGCACCTAATTGATGTTCCCTTAACCAAGTCCTACTCGATCCCCCAACCCACAACCGGGCGGGGCGGTGGTGCTAAGGTATTTATGCGACCCGCTGCACCTGGTACTGGGGTCATTGCGGGGGGAGCAGTCCGCACTGTTCTGGAACTGGCTGGTGTCCGTAATATCTTGGCTAAGCAACTGGGGTCTAATAATCCCTTAAACAATGCCCGTGCAGCTGCAGATGCCCTGTCTTCCCTAAGGACACTGTCTGATGTTGCTCAAGAACGTGGCATTCCTGTTGAGAAGCTTTACGCTTAATCTTTTGTTCTATCCATAGAAACGATCCATGAGACTGACTGATGCTCAACCAAAAGCTGGCTCAAAGCGCCGCCGCCGCCGTGTAGGTCGAGGTATTGCTGCAGGGCAGGGCGCAAGTTGTGGCTTTGGCATGCGTGGCCAAAAATCACGCTCTGGTCGGGGTACTCGACCAGGATTTGAGGGGGGGCAACTTCCTCTATATCGCCGGGTCCCCAAACTCAAGCATTTCACGATTGTTAATCAGAAAAAATTCACCATCATCAATGTGGGCAAATTGTCTGATTTACCTACCAAGACAGAGGTGACACTGTCTTCTCTGATCGAAGTCGGTCTTATCACTACAGATGATGGCCCCCTTAAGATTCTTGGGGATGGTGATCTGACTGTAGCTTTAGATGTAACGGCCGCTGCCTTTACCCGCTCTGCGCGCGAAAAAATTGAAGCCGCAGGCGGAAGTTGCACCGTTGCCGCCTAGTACAACGATCACAATGCCGATAACGCAAGTATTAGGTGTCTTCAGGGTCATCTAACAAGACTGAAGGCACGTTAATTATCAGTTATTAATTAGCTGAACGGAGGGACTGAAGGTATGGTTGTTAGCCGCGGAAAAAATCCTAGCGCCCAAGAGACATTCATGCAGATGGCTCAAGCCGCAGGTTTGCGCAGCCGCATCTTAGTCACCTTGGGATTGTTGGTATTGGTGCGCTCGGGCGTATTTATTCCTGTACCGGGTATTGATCGGGCAGCCTTCGCTCAAGCCATTAGCAGCGGCGGGCTAGGTGGATTTGTTGGATTCATTGACATTTTTGTTGGAGGGGGGCTCTCTGCCTTAGGCATTTTTGCCCTGGGTATTTTACCCTTCATTAATGCCTCAATCATTATGCAGCTGTTAACTGCAGCTTTGCCGGCCCTGGAAGACCTTCAAAAAAATGAAGGAGAAGCTGGTCGCCGTAGGATTTCCCAAATTACACGCTATGTTGCTTTGGGGTGGGCAATCCTTCAGAGCACTTTGCTGTCTCTGTTTTTACTTAGTCCCTATGCTGAACAGTCTGGACCCTTCTTTATCTTTCAAACTGTAGTTGCCTTGACGGCAGGCTCAATGTTTGTGATGTGGGTTGGCGAAGTCATTACTGAGCGGGGCATTGGCAATGGTGCTTCTCTACTGATTTTCATCAATATTGTTTCAACTCTACCTCGATCTCTCAATCAAACCATTGAGCTTGCTCAGAGCGGGGATCGAAACTTAGTTGGTGGTGTCATCATCCTACTGCTGGTGTTTTTAGCCATGATTGTGGGAATTGTCTTTGTTCAAGAAGGAACTCGGAGAATCCCAATCATTTCAGCTCGACGTCAAGTGGGTCGAAAGCTTTATTTGGAACAAAGCAATTATTTACCTTTGCGTCTAAATCAGGGTGGTGTGATGCCCATTATCTTTGCATCTGCTGTTCTGATTCTGCCGTTGTCATTGACTCAATATATTAGTAATCCGGGATTTGAAAGAGCTGTTACCACCTACTTGAATCCAACCTCTTGGGTATATGTGTCCCTTTATCTGCTGATGATTATCTTCTTCAGCTACTTCTATGCATCTTTGGTGGTAAACCCAGAGGATATGTCGCGAAATTTAAAGAAGATGGGAGCCAGTATTCCAGGTATCCGACCTGGTAAAGCAACTAGTGACTACATCGGTCGAGTTTTGAACCGATTGACCTTCCTGGGAGCTATCTTCTTAGGCTTAGTAGCAGTTATTCCTAGCGCCGTTGAGAGTGCTACCCGTGTGCAAACTTTCAGGGGTCTGGGTGCAACATCTTTGCTGATCTTAGTCGGTGTTGCGATTGACACGGCTAAGCAAGTGCAAACCTATGTGATCTCTCAACGCTATGAAGGGATGGTAAAACAGTAGTGACAAGATTAGTATTTTTGGGACCTCCCGGTGCGGGGAAAGGAACACAAGCTAAGCAGCTTTCTACGGTTTGTGCTGTTCCTCATATTTCTACAGGGGATATCCTTAGGTCGGCTGTTTCTGAAGGAACAGCACTGGGCAAAAAGGCCCAGGCTTATATGAATGCTGGTGAATTAGTTCCTGACGATTTAATTCTCGACCTCATCCGTGAACGGCTCTCTTCCGCCGATATTGCGCCAGGTTGGCTTCTAGATGGTTTTCCTAGGAATGTGGAACAAGCTATTTTCTTAGATACTTTGCTGGAGGACATAGGCCAGCCCTTTGAGTGCGTCGTCAATCTAGATGTACCCGATGAGATTTTGATTACTCGATTGGTTCAACGGGGATTACAGGAAGGTAGAACTGACGACACTGAAGAAACGATTAGAAATCGATTAGCGGTTTATCGCCATAGAACCGAGCCTCTAATCGATTTTTACCGTAATCGGCAGCAGTTAGTATCAATTGATGGCAACCAGCCCATTGAAGTGGTGACCGAAGAACTCAACAAGATAGTCAGTCAATAATATCTAGCTCTAGATGTATGCCGAACGGGTTAATCCGCCCGTTGATTTATGTAGAGCCAAGCCACAGCAAACCACTTAAACCGTTTAGGAGAATATTAGCTTGTCTAAGCAAGACTTAATTGAGATGGAGGGGACTGTCACGGAATCTCTTCCCAATGCGATGTTTCGCGTTGACCTTGATAATGGGTTTAACGTTCTTGCCCATATCTCTGGGAAAATTCGACGCAATTACATCAAAATCCTACCAGGGGATCGGGTCAAAGTTGAATTGACGCCTTACGACCTGAGCAAAGGCCGTATCACCTACCGGCTACGCAAGAAGTAAATTGGAAGCCGTGATTTAGGTCTACGCTTGCACTGAACATTAAACGCTACAAGCATCTAGATTATTCCGAACATGCATGAACGTCGCTATCTGGCATGATGGTTCGGCAGAGATTAGTTCCCCTAGAAAATTGGATGCCCTCAAGGGAGGCAAATTCTAGGGATGCATCCGTTAAGTTAGCACCACTGAAGTTGGCGTGTGTCAGGATTGCTGAACTTAAGTCAGCGTTGGTTAGATTAGCTCCAATTAATATGGCTTCTGTTAGGTCAGCTCCTTGCAGATTAACTGCCCGCAGGTCCGTTCCTTGTAAGTTGGCTCCGGTCAGATTAGCTCCTCTCAAATCTGTACCGGTTAGGTCTGCGCCTTGTAAGTTGGCTTCAATCAAAGAGGTATTTGCAAGATTTGCACCTTGCAAATCGGTATTACTTAGGTTGGCCATATCGAGATTGGAGCCATTCAGGTTAATGCTGGATAAGTTGGCTCCGCTTAAGTCAATCCCTGTGAGGGTAGTGTTCTCAGAGATGACTGCTTCTAGCTGAGAACGGTTGAGCGCGCTGAGGCTAAGGGTGCTACCTGTCAAGTTTGCGCCAATGAGTTGCGTCTCTCCGAGTAATGCCCCTGTTAGGTCTGCTCGCTGCAAGTCAGCCAAAAACAAATTTGAGCGCGTTAGATCAGCATCCGTTAAGTCTGCGTCTACAAAATTGGCTGAGGACAAGTCTGCCAGACGTAGATTAGTTTGGATGAGCGTTGCTTCTGTAAAATATGTTTGGGCAAGGTTTGCCCCTTCTAAGTTACTGTTGCTCAGGTTTGCTCCCCTAACGTCCGCAGCTCGTAAGTTGCTGTTACTGAGGTTTGCCCCTCTCAAGTCCGCAGCTTGTAAACCATTGTCTTCTGGAAGGTTAGTGGCAATGACTGTGGCCGTGCGCAAATCAGCCAAGAAGAAGTTAGTCCCTTCAAGGTTAGCCTGATCCAGAATTGCTCCGTTTAGGTTGGCCCCTTCTAAAGAAGCTCCAGCTAGATTCGCTTCTGCCAGGTTTTGACCACTAAAATTTACTCTATCTAAATTGGCGTAGCTGAGATCCATGCCGACCAAATCAACTCCGCCAACTCCCGTGGTGACGAACTGGTGGACTAGCCGCCATTTGTCGGCAATGACCGTTTCTGGGGTGACGATCGCATTGCCTAGGCGGGCCAGATCGAGTATGGCCCGAGTTAGGTTAGCCCGGAGTAAGTCAGCATTGCGCAAGTCGGCTCCCGTCAGGTCTGCTAGGCCTAGGTAGGCATCCCGCAGGTCAGCCCCATTCAGGTTGGCCCCTTGTAAGTTGGCTCCCCGTAAGTTGGCACTGCGTAAATAGGCCCCCTCTAAATTGGCCTCTCGTAGATCACAGTCTGGGCAAGTGCGGGTCTCAATTAAGCGCGTCACGTGGTCAGGGTTTGCCGCCGCCGCCAAAGGCTGATCAATTATTACCCCTCCTATTCCTATGGGCAACAACCAGCCCAGTGTCCCTAGAAGGGTATAGCGATTCATCTCCAGCAACTCCACGCGAATATTCTTATCATGGCGACCCCCACGGTTTCCGGCAAGGGGATGTTTCATGGTGGCAACAGTGTGCCCCGCCCCAAGGGAGATTCAGAGTACCCTAGTAGCGGATAGTCTCTGACAATCATTATCAAGTCTTTTGGAGCCATGGGTTTGAGGTCTCGCTTATTGCCAATGCCAATGCCGCAAAACCTTGGCCCCATTGGGTCTCGTTTTTTGGCATTGTCAGGGGGAATGGTGATGTGTGCAGGGGCAGCTTTACTGGGGCTGTCATCACCTGCGATCGCCCAACAGAACCTAGAAAATCTGGAAGATGTAGCCTATTGGCAAGACCTCTGTGATTTGCAAGCTGCTGCTGGTCAGTCGGCCCAAGAATCTGCCCAAGCGGCGGCCAACCCCGCTGCGGCCCTGGCCTTTTACGCAGAGGCCCAGGTAGCCTGCGAGACTGCCATTGAGTTGGCCCCTGAAGACGATGGCTTATGGGCGCGTCACAGTGGCATCTTGTTAGCCCAAGACCAATACCCCAATGCGATCGCCTCTGCGGGTCAAGCCTTACGCTTTAATCCTGAAAACTCCCTGGCCTTTACCTACCGATGCATCTCCCATTATGAGTTGAGCAATCTGGAGATGGCTTTAGATGCCTGCAATGATGCCCTGCGGGTGGATGGTAGTTGGGGCAATCAAGCCCCCTCTCTGGCCTGGCAACATCGAGGCCGCATCCTAGCAGCACAGGGTGATCCTGAGTCAGCTTTGGTTGCCTATTTGCGGACATTACTCCTAGAGCCGGAAGATTCCCGGACGTTGTTGTATGAATGCCAGGCTTATCTCGACTTGGATAACCGTGATAGTGCTGTTAATAGTTGTCAGGCAGCCCTGGCGGGTAATGGTAATTGGGGACCCGAATCTCCGGCTCTGGCCGAATTTTATTTGGGGGTGGCCCATTTTGAGCGAGGGGACTATACCGCAGCCGTTGCGGCGTTCGATCGCTCTGCTCACATAGACCCACTACATGCATTGACCTGGGCCTATCAGGGTCGGGTTTTAGCGGCGATGGAGCAATATCCAGAGGCATTGCTGTCCTACAGCCAGTCAGTGGCGATGCAGCCTGACTTGGCCCGTGGCTTGGTAGGTCAATGTTTAGCTTTCAACAAAACCGGTGATTATGCTGCTGCGGAGGGGGCCTGTCAGGCCGCCTTACAGATGGGAGATAACCAATGGTGGGATCTGGGACCTACGGAGGGATGGGCGCAATTGGCCCAGGCATTGGCCGGACAGGGTAAATACGAAGACGCTCTGGCAGCGGCAAATCGAGCCGTGGGCATTAATCCTAACTACGCTGCGGCTTGGAGCGATCGCGGTGTCGTCCTGTGGTACCTCGAAGACTACGCGGGGGCGATCGACTCAACCCAGCAAGCCATTCAACTAGATGAACAAGCCGTCCGGCCCTGGGCTAACCTGGGCAGCATTCTTCGCAGTTTAGGGCAGTATCCAGCCGCCCTAGGAGCCTACGATAATGCGTTGCAGTGGAATCCCAACGAACCAGGGATTTGGGCCAATCGCAGTGTGGTGCTTTGGCATTTGGGCCAATATGAGGACTCAGTATTATCGGCCAACCGAGCCATCAACCTGGACCCTCGATTTGTGACCGGCTGGTATAACCGGGGTACGGCCTTGATTGAGCTGGGACGCTATGGCGAAGCTGGCGAAGCTTTTAACCAAGTCATCAATCTTGACCCAAATCACGCCAATGGCTGGACAGGTTTAGGGGTGGCTCTCAGTCAGTTAGGGCGCTATGACGAAGCCCGTTTTGTCTTAAGCCAGGCCCTAGGATTAAATCCTCAGCAACCCGTTGCCCAAGCTATTCTAAACGGACTGCCCCCTCCCCAAGCAGCAGCCACTACTGCTCCAGCTAATGGTGGTGCTCTGCCCGCACTGCTTCCAGCTGCGTCGCCCTAATTGGACTCAAAGGTCAAGCCATGCCCTCTCACCAATTTCGTAACGGTTATCGTTGGGGATATCTGGGTTATCGCTGGGTTGGGTTAGGACTTTTGGCCCTGCTCACACTCTTGGGATGTTGGTTCTTTCAGGGGCAGCCCGGCTGGTCACGGCAGCATCCTATGGTGAGGTCAACCGTGCCTCCAATCACGGTATTAGCCCAAGCCCCCTCGCTACAGGCCAGTTACGATCTTTACGAAGCGGGCCAGTTAGACGAAGCCGCAACCCTTTTGGAAGCAGCGTTAGCAACCTACCGCACCGGGGGCGATCGCTTGCGGGAAGCGGTGGCCCTCAGTAACCTCGCCCTCGTGGAAGGACAGCAGGGGGCATGGTCCCAGGCCCATCAACACATTGATCAATCCATTGGCTTGCTCCAGGGTAGAGAGATTCGTGATGACCGTCGTCCTCGAATCCTGGCTCAAACCTTCACCATCAAGGGGCAACTGCACCTAGCCCAAGGTAATGAAAATGCGGCCCTAGGGGCATTTCAAGAGGCGACCGCGCTTTACCAAGGGGAAGGGGACGCCGCCCAAGCCGTCCGCAGCCAAATCAACCAGGCCCAGGCGCTGCAAGCCAATGGCTTTTATCGCAGGGCTATTCGTGAAATCCTGGCCCCTTTAGGTCAACGCCTGAGTTCGCAGCCTGACTCGTTACTCAAGGCCGAAAGCCTCCATAGTCTGGGGGAAGCTTTGCTGGTGGCTGGCAGCACCCAGCAGGCCGAAGATGCTCTGAATACCAGTTTGGCTGTGCTCGATGCCTTGGAGCGATCTGTGCTGTTGTCTGGGGAAGATCAGGCCCGCTTACCACTTATCAGAGCAGCGGTATATATGAGCCTCGGGAATACGGTGCGATCTCGCCAAGATCCAGATGCCGCCCTGGGCTATTACCGCCGAGCGGGCCAAGCGGGCACTGAGGCAAACCGCCTGCGGGCGAGTCTGAATGAACTCAGCCTGTTAGTAGAGACTGAGCAGTTTGGGGCCGCAGCTAACCTCGGGGAAACCCTTTGGCCCCAAGTCAGTGAACCGGCCACCAGCCGCAACGACTTGTATATTCGCCTTAACTTTGCCAATAGCCTCATCAACCTAGGACCGGAGCACCAGGGCTTAGACTGGGCAACACTGGATGCTTTTTTGACCGATACCCATCTGCAGGCTCAGGCACTGGGTGATCGCCGTTCCGATGCCTATGTCCTGGGTACCCAAGGTACGGTAGCCCTCAAGCAAAACAGCTTAAGTCGGGCCAAGACGCTAACCGAGCAGGCATTGGTCCTATCGGCATCGGTCAATGCCACCGATATTATTTATCGCTGGCACCAGCAACTGGGCAAAATCCTCGAAGACCAGGGCGACCTATTTGGGGCAATCAACGCTTACCAAGCGGCGGTGAGCAGCCTGAAACGCTTGCGAACAGACTTATTGGCGGTCAATCCTGACTTGCAGTTTTCCTTTCGGCAGAGCGTAGATCCCATTCACCGCACATTGGTGAGCCTATTGCTAGAAGCCTATGAACAAGAATCGGCCAATAAGGCCAGTGGATCTGGGGCGGCTAATTTAGATGCAGCTCGCCAGGTGTTGGAATCTTTGCAGCAAGAGGAGCTCAATAACTACCTCCGCGCTGCCTGCCTTGATTTGGAAGAGGTGCAAATCGATCAGATTGCCCAAGCCGATTCTACGGCGGTCATTTATCCGATCATCTTGCCCGATCGCCTCGCCACCATCGTCAGTTATCCGGGGCAGTCGCGAGTTGCAGCCAAGGGGGCAGATAGTAAGGCGATTTCTTCTACAACTGAACTGCTAGAACTCTATCCCACTGATATTCCAGAAGGCACCGTAGATGCAACGTTGAGACAGTTACGGCGAGATTTAATTAACCGGATTAGCTTGGGGTACCGCACCTCTGCAGCCCAGGTTTATGACTGGCTCATTCGGCCGATTGAAGCAGATCTAGACGCCAATGGCATTGATACCCTGGTCTTTGTCTTAGACGGCGGTCTGCGCAATGTGCCCATGGCGGCTTTGTTCGATGGGGAGCAATTTTTAATTGAGAAGTATGCCATTGCCCTGACCCCTGGCCTACAGTTGTTGGCCCCTCAACCGCTGCAAGAGCAAAACCTCTCTACGTTGACCTTTGGTTTGTCAGAAGCGGTAGACGTGACGATTCGCAACAGCGATCGCACCATCAACTTTTCTCCCCTGCCGAATGTACCAGCAGAAATCGAACGCATCCGCAGTCTAATTCCGAAAACAAATGTGCTGCTGAATGAAGAATTCACCCCTGACAGTTTTGAATCAGCCCTAGCCAACAGCAACGCCACCGTCGTTCATTTGGCGACCCATGGCCAGTTCAGCTCCAACCCAGATGAAACCTTTATCGTGGCGTGGAATGGCGACACCATTACCATTGACGACCTGACAGCCTCCCTGGAAGCCACGGCCAGCAACCAGAATGCCGATGTGGAATTACTCGTACTCAGCGCCTGCGAAACGGCAGCAGGGGACGACCGCGCCGCCTTGGGCTTAGCGGGGATTGCCGTCCGAGCCGGTGCCCGCAGTACCCTTGCCAGCCTCTGGCAAGTCGATGACGTGGCCACCTCACAACTAATGGGCAGCTTTTATGAAGAACTAGCCACCAAGCGCGTTACCAAAGCTCAGGCGCTACAGGCTGCCCAAGTGTCCATCTTGAATACCCCCCGTTATCGGCGACATCCTTACTTTTGGGCTCCGTTTGTGATGGTGGGGAACTGGTTATAAGGGGTGAACGGATGCTACGCTTGCCCCTCTAAGTCAGAGCGAGATTTGCCCCAGTAGGCACTGTAGGTCCAAATTTCATTGTCCCCCTTGATTTCCTTTTGCCAGCGATAGGTCGCTGACTTGGGGTTAACCCCCACTTCAATCAGCTTGGCCCCCATGTAGTACTCCATCTGAGTTTTGGTGCGCTGCTTCAGAAAATCAGACTGTCGCTTAGGGACGGTCCGGGTCATATGGGCTTGGGTATGTTTTGCCATAGGGTCGCAGGGTGTAGATCATCACTGAGCCCGTCATCTTTAGGGAAATCCCCTAGCCATAACAAGCACCCCACCGAGGACTCGCGATCTCATAGACAGGGTTTGGACTCGATTCAGTAGTGTAACGCTATTGCAACCTGGGCCGAGGTCACGCCTTTGTCGCGCCCCCGGCAAACTCGGGCAACCCAATTTCGCTACACACCTCATAAAAACTGGTGGTGGGCGGCTCAGCAAACAGGTGAGCAATCCGTTTTAGGGCAGCATCATAGATTGTATTTTGATGGGATTCCATAACGTCAGGGCTCTCCCATAAAATCACCGCAATGCCGCGATCGCTACCCGGTTCCTGCAACAAATAAGCCCCCTTAAAGCCTTCGCTATAGGTGGAGACCGCTTTTTCGTAGAGTTGGCGGGCTTCGGAAAAACAACCGGGCTTAAATTCCCCGGTGGCAACATAGGCGTATTTATGGTGAAGACGATCTAAGAAATCAGACATGGCCAATCGTTATCGTGATGGGAATAAGACTTTAGTTTTGCGCAAGGTTCCCCCGACCCCCATCAATGTTAGAGCAGGGTTTAGATTTCCATGGGTTTCGCAACGTTCCGATAGCAATCATGTTGAGTCCTGTAACGGTTGAGGGGCAAGGTCCTCACATCCGCAAAATCATTCACATCGATATGGATGCGTTCTATGCATCGGTGGAGCAGCGGGACTGCCCAGCCTACCGGGGTAAACCCATTGTGGTGGGGGGACGGCCCGAGCAACGGGGTGCAGTGGCCGCCGCCAGTTATGAGGCCCGCAAATATGGCATCCACTCTGCCCTACCTGCCCGCATCGCCCAACAACGCTGCCCCCATGTGATTTTTGTACCACCTCGATTCACGGTATACCGCCAGATTTCTGAGCATATTCGTGAAATTTTTGGCCGCTATACCGATTGCATTGAGCCCCTGGCCTTGGATGAAGCTTACTTGGATGTAACCGAGAATAAACTCGGTGAGCCCTCAGCCATTGCCCTAGCCCGCTCCATCCGCCAGGCTATTCACCAAGAAACCCAGCTCACCGCCTCGGCAGGGGTATCTTTCAACAAGTTCCTGGCCAAGATTGCCTCTGGTATGGATAAACCCGACGGCCTCTATGTGATCCGCCCAGAGCAGGCCACAGCCTTTGTCTCGGCCTTAGCCATTGAGAAATTCCACGGCATTGGCAAGGTCACCGCCACCAAGATGCATGGCCTCGGGATTCGGACTGGGGCTGACCTCAAAGGTTGGGAGGAAGCTGACCTCGTGCGTCAATTTGGCAAGGTGGGGCGATTTTACTATCGGGTGGCCCGTGGGCAAGACGATCGCCCCGTCAACCCCAATCGCATCCGCAAGTCGGTGGGAGCCGAAACTTCATTTGCCCATGATCTCCATGAGCGAGTCGAGATGGATGCTGTTTTGACGCAACTGGCCCAGCAGGTGGCCAGCCATCTGGCAAAACAGCAACGGGGAGGCTACACCCTGACCCTGAAAGTTAAATATGCCAACTATCGCCAAATCACCCGTAGCCAAACCCAAACCCAGGTTCTTCGTGAGGCAGAGGCCCTGACTGCGCTAGGGCAAAAGCTATTGCATCAACATCTAGAACCGGCAACAGCGGTGCGGCTCTTGGGGTTAACCGTTTCAAATCTCGAAACCTTGGCAACGACGCAGGACTTTATACAGTTACAGCTTGATTTATAGATTTTGAGTTCGGTGTAGCATGATGAAATCGTGCATTTATAGCCAAGAACCCCTATGAGTCAACCGACAGGGTCCTTCAAAGAGGCAGGTCTAGAGTCAAAAAAATCAAATCTTCTGCCCAACTTAGGGGAGAGACATATTTTGATTGTTGAAGATAGTCTTGGACGTCGAAGAATTGAACTAGATAAGTTCGTCTACTCCATCGGCAGAGATCCAAAATGTGATATTTGCCTGTGGTCTGAATTTGCTTCACGCCACCATGCTTCTCTGGTTCAACTCCCTTCCCTAGAATTTGACTTTGGGTATTACCGCATCGTAGACGGCGATTTAAACAATAAACCGAGTACGAATGGCACTTTAGTCAATGGTCGTAGGGTCAAGGCCCATGATCTTAAAAATGAAGACAATATCATTTTTGGCTTCCAGACTCGTGCAATTTATTATCATCTGAACCAGGAAGTTGATCTTGAGAAAATCGACGATCTAGAAAAGACAATCATTTCTGATCGGCCTGTTCCTCCACACACAAAGCAGGACATAGATACACTTTGAAAGTTTGCTTTCAAGCGTATCTATGGGGTCTATTCCAGCCTCAAAATGTCATTCTGACTGGGTTTTGATGGTTGTGATTTAGGGGGTCTTGCCCCATGTATTTTAGGCGCACATGTCTTGGGTGACTTGGTGGCGATAGGCAAACATATCCCGCAGGCGATCGCCCACAAAGCTCCCGAGCAGCGCCTCGGCCGTTGCTCCCCCCGGCAAGGCAAACTCAATCGAGTCAGTCAGGCGGGTCGTGTCGCCCAAGGACTCAAACTGGTGACGATGGACCCAATGGTCTAGGGGGCCGTCTTCTTGGCGATCGCAAAATAGTCGACCGGGTTCACAGGCAATGTGGCGGGCTAACCACTTTACAGGAATTGGCCCCAACCAGATACGGAATTCGGTAATCGCCCCCACCCCCAATCCCCCTTCCCGTCGCACCACCTGCACCGGTTGCCAAGGTGGGGTTAATAGGTCAAGGATATCGAGCCGCTCATGGAATGCCCAAACCACCTCAACCGGGGCATCAATCACACTGGATTTTTCAAAGGTCAGCATGGGTATTGAATAAATTAACGTCGCTGAAAAATGGCTCGATAGACTGGTAGCCCTTTACCTAGGGTCAATTCCTCCCGCTCCGTTTGGGCTGGGAAGGGGCTCTCGGGCAACCAGCGATCGCGGGTCCGTTGAAACCGAGGTTCTTCCACAAAACAGTGCACCATCGCTTCAGCCACGTCCAAGACATCTGACTGCAATACCACCTCACCCCCTTGGGGCAAGGTCTCTGCCAGCAAGGCCACCAATTCTGGTTGCACCACCCGTCGCTTTTGGTGGCGCTTCTTAAACCATGGATCAGGGAACTGAATGCTGGCCCGCTGCAACCGTCCACCGGGGAGGCTGTTCAATACATCCCTAAGGGCTGTATTGGCGTTGCAGAAAATAAAATGGAGGTTTTGCTGCTGGGTATGGTCTCGTCGCTTCAAACAGTCCTCTACCAGGGGTTGACGAATCTCGACCCCAAGAAAATTCCAGCCGGGGCATTGGCCCGCCATCGTTTCTACGAAATACCCTTTCGCCGACCCAATATCGAGGTGCAAGGGCTGCTGGGGCTGAGTATAAATTTGGGTCCAATCCGGTGGCTCTACTGTGCCCTGGTACTTATTGCTGAGGGGATTGACATGATGACGAACACGCACAGCCACGGGAATAGGGCTCCTGGTTAATGGAATCGGCAACTCATGAGTCTCTACCCTAAAGGGAAGCTTTACCCGCCGACAACCCCATTTCAAATGGCTCCACCACAAAGGCGATGGAATGCTGGGCATTCCATCGCCTTTGTGGATCAAACGTATCGTTGTTGTTAGAAACCCTGGCGAGAGACCATTTTCTCAAAATCAGCCTGGGTCTCGTGGAGCAAGGTCTTGCGCAAATCGGTTTTCTTACTGAGGGAGGGGACTAAGTTGCGGGCTTGTAGGGTCATGTGGAGCTGTAGATGGGCCACATAATCGCTACAGGCTTCCCGAGACTCGGCGATCGCTGGAGCGGAATTCTCAGAGGATGACAGCACGCAGGTTATCTCCGTTACAGAATGCAATCTTCATGTTCGAAGGTATCACGGTCGTTACAGTGCTTGGGGTGGCCTCAATGAACCTTAATGGTTGGTTGTCTGTGTTGCCAGATTGATGTGTCGCACACCAGCACCCCACCGGCTTCACCCCGATTAAAACACCTAATTCTAAACCCCACCCGTAGGGATGCCCTAGAGTCAAAATGACCGCCCTACAATAGGGACGCCTCTACACCACACCTAGGGTTATGACCGCCTCTGCTGCTGTTTCCCATGGTCTGCCCGAGCGGCTGGCCAAACATACCGTACGCTATAGCCATCACCGGGAGGTCAATGCCGATGACCTGACGCCGATGATGGCCCACTTTGTAGCGGTCAAGGAGGAGTATCCCCATGCCCTATTGCTCTATCGGGTGGGGGACTTTTTTGAAACCTTTTTTGAAGACAGCATCACCATTGCTCGGGCCTTAGAGCTGGTACTGACTAGCAAAGATGCCGGCAAGGCGGTCGGCAAGGTGCCGATGGCGGGCATCCCCCACCATGCCCTAGAGCGCTACTGTACCCAGCTGGTGGAAAAAGGCTACGCGATCGCCATCTGTGACCAGGTGGAAGATCCGGCCCTAGCCCAAGGGTTGGTGAAGCGGGAGGTGACCCGAGTCATCACCCCTGGAACGATCCTGGAAGAGGGCATGCTCAGCGCCCGCCAGAATAATTTCCTGGCGGCGGTGGTGATCGCCAACCACCATTGGGGGCTGGCCTATGCCGATGTCTCCACCGGGGAGTTTTGGACCACCCAATCCAGCGATTTAGAGCAGTTGGCCCAGGAACTGATGCGATTGCAGCCCGCAGAAATCTTGCTGCCCACCGCCGCCCCCGATTTGCAGACCATGTTGCGCCCCGGCGAACAGTCGGATCAATTGCCTGACTGCCTACCTCGGCAATTTTGCTATACCTTTCGGACCCAGGGGGCCTTTAACCAGGCAGAGGCCCGACAGCGCTTATTGCAGGTGTTTCGGCTGCGGTCCCTAGAGGGGATGGGCTGCGACCATCTGCCCCTAGCGGTGCGGGCTGCGGGGGGACTGCTGCAATATCTGGAAGCCACCCAAAAGGAAACCCAGGTCCCCCTACAGCCCCTCTCTACCTATGTGCTAACAGATTTCTTAGTCCTGGATCACCAAACCCGCCGCAATCTAGAAATCACCCAAACCTGCCGGGATGGCACCTACAACGGCTCTCTCCTATGGGCCTTAGACCGCACCGTCACCGCCATGGGGGGAAGAGCCCTGCGGCGCTGGCTGTTGCAACCCTTGCTGGCTCCAGAGGCCATTCGGCAACGCCAAGCCACGATCACTGAGCTAGTCACCCAGGGGCAGCTGCGTCAGGCTCTCCAGCAACAACTCAAGCAAATTTATGATTTAGAACGGCTGGCGGGGCGAGCGGGGTCCGGCACCGCCAATGGCCGAGATCTCGTGGCCTTAGCCGACTCCTTTGGTCGGTTACCGATTTTAGCGGCGCTGGTCGAATCCGCTGATTCTCCTTATCTAACGGCCCTACAGCAGGTGCCTGCGGCGTTAGAACAGCTGGGGGATAAACTGCGATCGCACCTCGTCGAGCAACCGCCGCTATATCTGACAGAGGGCAACCTCATTCGCGATGGCATTAACCCCGATCTAGATCAACTGCGGGGGCAGGTTAAAGGGGACCAAGATTGGATTGCCCAACTGGAACCAGCAGAGCGCAAACGCACGGGCATCAGCACCCTCAAGGTGGGGTTCAACAAAGCCTTTGGCTATTACATCAGCATCTCTCGCAACAAAGCGGATCAGGCCCCAGACAACTACATTCGCAAACAGACCCTTACCAACGAAGAGCGATATATCACCCCGGAACTGAAGGAACGGGAGGCAAGGGTGTTCAATACCCTTGCCCAAATTCATGCCCTGGAATATGAGATTTTTCAACAATTACGAGAGGAAGTGGGTCACCATGCAGCGATCATTCGGCAGGTCGCCCGTCAGGTGGCGGCGGCTGATGTGCTGGCGGGTCTGGGGGAGGTGGCTATTTACCAAGGCTACTGCTGCCCGGAGATGACAACGACCCGAGAACTTAACCTAACCGCTGGACGCCATCCGGTGGTAGAACAGTTGCTTCCAGCGGGCTTTTTTGTCCCCAATGACACTGGCCTGGGGGGCTCGGAAGCGGAGGAGCCAGGTGCAGGAATGCCCCTCAGCCCCCCAGCCCGCCAGGCCAGTGTC
>CAYGVA010000016.1:0-38742 GCA_964353225.1 uncultured Leptolyngbya sp. | reverse complement strand
AACCCTTGGTAATGGGTAGCCACCGCCCCGACGAGATTATCACCGCTGAGGTGCGACCGGACTTGGTGCGGGAGGCCCGCCAACATTGGGCGGTGGAGAACAACATCTACCAGTTTGGCCATCGGGGCTATGTGGCGGTAAAGGGCGGGGCTCAAGATTGCCCCTATACCTATATGAAAGACATGGTCGACGGGAACTATCGTTTGCCCTGGGAGGATGAGGTGATTTACACCGATGGCACTTCCTGTGGGTTTGAGGTGCCAACCCGCGAGTATAAGGGGGAGGAAATGCCTGCCGGTAGGGGCGCGGTTACCGCGCCTTAAGGGCATTGCTGGGCTGCGCCTCCCTAATGTCAGTAGGGGCGCGATTCGATCACCGCGCCCAACTCAGTCACAGTGTTGAGCAGGGCGAGGCGCTGTTGGGCATCTTGCTTGCGATCGCTCCTCACCTCTAATAAGCGAATGCCGGTGCGGGGTAACACGGCCAACCGCGACTCCAACTGTGCCCAGTCGTGGATGGCCTCATAGGTGACCCCATGGGCGGCGCAGAGAATCTCAAAGTCAGCCGATTGGGGGGTGGCAAAAAAAGCCTCAAAGGGTGGCTCAAATTGGGCAATGGGCAGCATTTCAAAAATGCCGCCCCCCTGGTTATTGATCAGCACAATGGTCAAATGGCCCCGAAACTGAGGGCGGATCAAAAAACCGTTGCTGTCATGTAGCAGCGCCAAGTCACCGGTCAGCAAGACACTGCTTTGACCCCCGTGGGCCATGCCTAACGCCGTGGATAGGGTGCCATCAATGCCGTTTGCCCCCCGATTAAAGCAGGGCTTAAGCCCCCTATTGTTGGCGGGCCAAAACCATTCCACATCCCGCACGGGGGTGCTATTGGCAATCCACACCGGGGTGTTGTGGGGCAAGACTTGGCCCATCAGCCAGGGGACTTTGCCGGCAAAGGGGAGATCGAGGGCCGCGAGGGCATGATCGAGGTACCGGCGGGCGATTTCCTCCCATTGCAACCAGGTTTGCCAATAGGGGGACGGTTGCGCGGGCTGTGCCGGTCGGGAGCCGGGAGCCGAGAGGGCTGCCATCAGCTCCTGGGGGGTAATATCTCCCAGGGGTCGGGTGCGTCCATGGAGGGGGTCACCGTTGCGATCGCCCATGCCCAGCACCCACCGCAAAGGATCCACGGCGCTCAACCATTGCCGCAACACCTTGCTGGTGGGCAATGGCCCGACTTGCAACACCTGCTCTGGGGCGAGGGATTGGGCCAGAGCAGACTGGCGTAGCAAAGCATCGTAGGTGGTCACCAAACCTGGGTTTAAGGTGCCATGGTTGCGAAGGGGAGACAACCCTTCGGCCAGGACGGGCCAGCCTAGGGTTTTGGAGAGACTGGCAATGGCTTGGCAATAGGCCAGCGCGTCCACCGGCTGAGCTGGCCCAGCAATAATCACCCCTCGCGCCGTGGTGGCGAAATCTGGGGGGAGGTGCCCGACCAGGGATGTAGGGCGGTCGAAAGGATGGAGATGGTCAAAAAAGGTGACCTCCCAAGCCGCTTCTAGGGCGGCCAGGGTCGGGTCTAGGGCAGCGGCCAGCGGCGGGGCTAAGGGGTCACGAAAAGGGCAATTGAGGTGGACCGGACCGGCCATGGGGCCATGGGCTTGCTGCCAGCGATGGCTGAGGCTTTGGCGCAGATACCCCAGGGCGGGCAGGGTCGCCTCCGGCAGGCCCAACTCCCCATAGCCTTGAACATAGGCTCCAAATATTTTTTGCTGGTCAATGGTTTGCCCCGAGCTGCAATGGCGTAATTCGGGCGGGCGATCGGCGGTCAAAATCAGCAGCGGCACCTGGCTTTCCCAGGCTTCGATCACCGCTGGAAAGTAATTGGCCCCGGCAGTCCCCGAGGTGCACACCAAAACCACGGCCACGCCGGTAGCTTTGGCCCGCCCGAGGGCAAAAAAACTTGCCGATCGCTCATCTAAAACTGGAATCGCTTCCACTTGCGGATGGTTCACAAAGGCCAAGGTCAACGGGGTAGACCGGGACCCCGGAGAAATCACCGCCGTTGTAAGGCCTAAACGCACCAGGGTTTCCACGGCCACTGTGGCCCAGAGGCTATTGGTGTGACGGAAATCCAACATGGTGACGAGGGCAGTGCAAATCGATGTTCCCCAGTCTAAACGAGGGCGATCGCGCCCCTCTCCCTTGCTCCGGTTCCATCCCAGAAACGGGCCGCAACCCCTTAGGAAAGAGATGGCAGTTAAATTGCCATCAATAAAATATTTTTGTATGCCACGTTTGGCATTTGTAAACGCAATCGGTCAAAACGTTGCTTGATTCGACCCTTCGTAACGGATTTTTAGCCCTGCTGTAAAGAATGGTGGCTATCGGGCCAGCCTATTGCGTTAACCCCGATAGGATCAAAGTTGACAGCAGCAGGCAGTTCTCTCCATCCATCTGATTTCTACGCTGCTACTTTCACCCCGAATCTCCGTTTAGAACTGTGTTCTGTTGCCTCACCCACTCCATCTATGAGGATATGCACAATGACTGCCCTAAAAAGACTTGAGGCCGCTGTTCGCTACTTTAGCGAAGCTGTTATGCGCATTTTTAGCCCTAACGAAAAAGAAGTTCCCCATGTTGGTGTTCAACCCTTTGGTGGGGAGCCCTCATCGGAGTGGGTTGATGAGGGTTAATGTTTTAGTCCCCGTCGCAAACTAAGTTGAATAACGGCGACAACTCCCCAGCTAAAGGCATTGGTAACGCAAACAGGGGCGCAATCATAGATTGCGCCCCTGTTTGCGTTACCTGAAATGGCGGTTGATTAACCCAGAAATGGGATCAACCGCTGAGGACATTACTCACCTAATTTGCAGGTCAACTGATTGGCGGGAATACCATCCGCCTTGAGGACCGCATCAAGACTGATCGAGAAGGGAGAGACCTTCCAAATCTCATCACAGTATTCTTGGATCGAGCGATCAGAAGAGAATTTACCCATGCGCACCGAATTGAGAATGGACATGCGAGTCCAGTGATCCGTGTCGCGGTAGGCTTGGCCAACCGCTTGTTGACAGTCGATGTAGGACTGGTAGTCCGCCATCAACATAAAGGGATCGTGATGCAGCAACTTGTCCAGTAGGGGCTGGAACAAAGTGCCATCCCCATGGGAGAAATGACCGGAGCTAATCAGGTCAATGGCATCCTTCAGGAACGGGTTGCCGTGGTAGAAGTCCCAAGGTCGGTACCCTTCCGTTTTTAACGCCCCCACCTGGTCAGTGGTGAGACCAAATAGGAAGAAGTTCTCTGCCCCCACCGCGTCACGAATTTCTACATTGGCTCCGTCGAGGGTGCCAATGGTCAAGGCCCCATTCATGGCAAATTTCATGTTGCCGGTGCCCGAGGCTTCTAATCCGGCGGTGGAAATCTGCTCCGACAAATCGGACGCAGGGTAAATGCGCTGGCTGTTAGTGACGTTGTAGTTGGGTAAGAAGACGACCCGCAGCTTGTTGCGCAGATCGGGGTCTTTGTTGACCATATCCCCAACGGCGGTGATGAGTTTAATCATCAACTTGGCCATGTGGTAGCCGGGAGCCGCCTTACCGCCAAAGATAAAGGTGCGGGGGGTGATTTCTAAATTGGGATTTTGCTTCAGTTGGCTGTAGAGGGTGACGATGTGCAGAGCGTTCAAATGCTGACGCTTGTACTCGTGGATGCGCTTAACCTGCACGTCAAATAGGGAAGCCGGATCGACTAAAATGCCGAACTGCTTATGGATGCGACTGGACAAGTCCCGTTTGACGCTTTGCTTGATGCCCCGCCACTCCTCTCGGAAGGCGGAATCCTCAGCTAAGGGTTCAAGCTGCTGGAGTTTGTCTAGATGTTTGATCCAGCCATCTCCGATGCGGCCGTTGATTGACTTGGTGAGGCGGGGGTTCGCCAGGGCCATCCAGCGCCGGGGGGTGACGCCGTTGGTTTTGTTGCAGAACTTTTCGGGGAAGAGTTCATAGAAGTCCCGCAGCACCGTCTCCTTGAGGAGTTCGCTGTGGAGGGCGGCGACACCGTTAATGGTGTGGCTGCTGACGCAGGCGAGGTTGGCCATGCGCACATAGCGCTCGCCACCTTCATCAATTAAGGACATGCGCGCCAGACGATCGCGATCCTTCGGAAACTTCATCCGCACCAATTCTAAGAATCGGTTGTTGATTTCATAAATGATTTCCATGGAGCGCGGTAGCAGTCGCTCAAACAGGCTGATGGGCCATTTTTCGAGGGCCTCAGGCATCAGGGTGTGGTTGGTATAGGCCAGGGTTTTCTGGGTAATTTCCCAGGCCAAGGCCCAATCCAACCCCTGTTCATCCAGCAGCAGCCGCATCAGCTCAGCGGCGGCGATCGCCGGGTGGGTGTCATTGAGTTGGATGGCAAACTTCTCGTGGAACTTCTCCACGGGCACCTGCTGACCCTTGAGAATGCGGAACATGTCCTGCAAAGAACAAGAGACAAAGAAAAACTGCTGTTCTAGGCGCAGTTGCTTACCGGCAGAGGTCTCATCGTTAGGATAGAGCACCTTGGTGAGGTTTTCTGACGAGACTTTCTCCTCGACTGCACCGTAGTAGTTGCCCTGGTTAAAGACGGCAAAGTCAAAGGATTCGATCGCTTCGGCTTTCCACAACCGCAGGGTGTTAGCGGTATTTACCTGGTAGCCCAAAATCGGGGTGTCGTAGGGTACCCCTAGGACTTCACGCTCTGGCACCCAACGGACGCGGTAGCGCCCTTGGTCATCGGTGTAGCATTCGGTGTGCCCCCCAAACTTGACCTCATTAGCCCATTCGGGGCGAGCCAGCTCCCAAGGATTGCCGTAGCGCAGCCACTTGTCGGTGCGCTCCACTTGCCAGCCATCCCGGAGACCTTGCTCAAAGATGCCAAATTCGTAGCGAATCCCATAGCCAAGGGAGGGAATTTCGAGGGAGGCCATGGAGTCGAGGTAACAGGCCGCTAAACGACCGAGACCGCCATTACCCAAACCGGGCTCCTCTTCTTGGGCCAGCAACTCTTCGAAGTCCAGGCCCAATTCTTCCATGGCCTGCTTCACCTGATCATAAATCCCCATGTTGATCAGGTTGTTGCCCAGGTGCGGCCCCATCAAAAACTCGGCTGACAGGTAACAAACCGTACGGGCGCGATCGCGGGTATAGCTTTCGGCGGTGCCATTCCAACGGTGCAACATGCGATCGCGCACCATGTAGGCCAGGGCCATATAGTAGTCGTGCTGGGTGGCGAGGGCCACAGGCTTGCCCTGCACAAAAAAGAGGTTGTCTAGGAAGGCCCGCTTCAGGGTTTCGATGTCTACCCCAGTCCGATAAACCGGACAGGATAGAGCGTTATCAGCGCCATCTGTTGACGGGGGCATACCCATAGATTCAAACCTTGTTAAAGAATTTAACGACTGTGTATCACCAGTCTGCTGGCAAAGGCTGTGGTTTATCGCACGATTTTAGTAAGGCTTAAGTTTTGAAGGGGCTCCCATTCAGGGTGCATATCGGGTTCAATGCCCCAAACCAGGGGAGACTCTCCACCGAGATTACCCGCCCAGGTCGCCTACCGAATCGGCACAAACCCAGCTTGAATCAGCCGTTGCTGCCCTTCGCCGCTAAGGACCAAATTGGTATAGGCTTCCCCAGCCTGCTGGTCGATTTGGCCATCCTCTCGCACGATTACAAATAACCGGCGGGTGAGGGGATAGTCACCGCTGCGCAAACCCTCGATATTGATCTGATTACGCTGGCCAGGGCAAGCCGTAGAGGGGACATAGGGCTCGGCATAGGGGGGTACCATTTGGTCGGGCTGACGACCCACTGCGATCGGCTTCACGGTACATTGGCCCACCACTTCTGGGGCGGAGGCGTAGTAAATCGCACCGGGGGTGTCACTCACCAGCCGCAGCGCTTCGGTGGTGGTATTGGCGTTACGAACGGTGCTGGGCAGGGGGCTCCCAGCCAGCACCGTGTTCACAAAGAATTCGACGGTGCCCCCCGCCGCTGGGCGAGAAATGGGCACGATCTCCAGATTCGGTCCCCCCACTTGGCTCCAATTGGTGATTCGGCCCAGGTAAATGTCCTGCAGTTGGGTGAGGGTCACCCCTGCAAGGGGTAAGTCGGGGTGGACCGCGATCGCCAACCCTTCGATGGCCACGGGAATTTCCTTGAGGCCGTAGCCTTGCTGCTCCGCCCGTTGCCGTTCTTCAGGCTTCACAGGCCGTGAGGATTGGGCAAAGGACAGTTGGTTACTTAAGAGCATCTCAATGCCCGTACCGGATCCAGCAGGGGCACCAATGGGGTCGGTATAGCGCAGTTGAAAGGTGGGCTGGGCCTGTTGGATAGCGGCATCCACCATGGAACGAATCGGGGCCCAGGTGGTGCTACCGCCATAGTTAAACAGCCCACTGGGGACATTAGCCACTTGAGCAAAACCATCGGCGGGATTGGCTGGCACTCCATTTGGGGAGGCATTGCCAGGGGTATTTCCAGTTGCAGGGGTATTGGGGGCAGAACCGATGATCCCACCCAAGTTAAAACCACCCTGTTGGTTAAGCCACCAATATCCGCCCCCCAGCAGGCCAGCGGTGATCAGTAAAGATGCCACCAGTACCGGGGTTTCATTTTTGCCGCTCATGCCCATCTCTCCCAGGGATTAGTCCCTACAAAATACTCGATAGCAGCCGGTAAATCAGACGGAATAAGGTGGCGACCACCACCGCCATCAACCCCGCCAGAATCGCAAGCACGATAGCGGTTTGCAGGGGGGAGCCGGTGGCGGCTAGGACCATCCGCAAGGGCGGGAATAGCACCACGACCGCAAGGGTTACCCCAGCAATAATGACTAAATCCAACCGTTCAATGATCCGCCGAGCCTGTAATACCATCAGCCCCCCCAGCAGCAAGAGCCAAGCGCCGCTACCCAGCAAACTCGTGCCCAGCAAGCTGGTGAGGGCGATCGCCAACAGCCCCCCTTCAAACCCGGTGAATGCCGCGCCCCCTAAAAATGGAACGAGGGGCACTTGCAGTAGCGGAGGGGGAGCTGATGGGGCCGCCGCCGGGACGGCAGATTTTGCGACCGCTGGCTGTTGGCCTGACGGGGGCTGTTGAGATGGCTGAGCCGCAGGTGGAGCGCTGCTCACCGGTACGGGAGCCTTAGCCGGGGCTGCTGGAGCCGCCGGTTGGGGAGAGGCCCCACCCCCTGCGGCAACTTTTAATGCGGCCAGCACGGCTTCGGCGCTGTCATAGCGTTGGTTGGGGGTGGCCCGCAACATGCGATCTAAAATAGCCGCGATCGCCCCATTGACCTGCCCATGGGGTTGCCAGTTCCAGGTGTTGTTGTAGCTGTCGTATAGCTCCCCCGTCTCCTTGCCCGTCAGCAGGGTAATGCAGGTCACCGCCAGGGCGTAGAGATCGGTGGAAGGGTACACGGTGCTCCCCGACATCTGCTCTGGGGGCGCAAACCCCATGGAATAGATACCGGTGGATTTTCCGCCCGGATTGCCGGCGGTCGTCACCTGCTTAACCGCCCCAAAATCTAAGAGGTAAAGGGTGCCGTTGCGATGACGCATGATGTTCGACGGCTTAATGTCCCGATGGATGGTGCCATTTTCATGGACAAAGGACAGCACCTGCAGCATTTCCACCAAAATCGACAGGGTCTCTGATTGAGAAAATGCCCCCTGGCGGGCCAAGGTCTGCTCCAGATCCTCCCCTTCGATATATTCCTGAACCAGGTAGAAGTATTCTTCTTGGATATTTGGGTTAGGCCCCGGCACTATCAGCGGAAAGAACGCGTAAAGATCAGGGATCTGGCGATGGCGATTCCCCAAGTCCTCTAAAACGGCGGCTTCTCGCTCAAATAAGGATTGGGCCAGTTCCAATTGGCTGGGATTCAAATCCCCGGAGGGTTGAAAGAGCTTCACCACACAGGAGCGCATGGTGGGGGTGTAGCGATCGCGGGCTAAGTAAGCGGCCCCAAATCCCCCCTTACCCAGCAATTTCTCGGTTAGGTAACGACCACTTAAAATCAGGGGCATCCCGCAGGCGGTACAGAACTTTTGCTGCACCGTTTTGATGGTGTTGCCCTGATCAAGATCAGCAAAATAATTCTCTGGGCGGGGGCAACTGGGTCGAGTGCAGACAAGCTCCATAGTAGTCAGTGAGGCAACGGTCCTTGCCCTTAAAAATAGTCAACTCAACCTAAGCAGTTATTGCCCCTGTGGACTCACGGATGGGGGCGAGGTCGAGGTCACCCCATTTTGCTTGGATGCCTTCTCTTTAGGCACTTTAGTCGATTTACTAAATTCTAGGGGGCGATTTGTAAACTGCGGCAAAATCTCATGGGTAAATGCTTCTGCGGCTTTGGAGCGGTAGCGGCTGGGGTTGAAAATGACCGAGAGGGTGCGATTGACCACCACGGAGTTGATTCTGGCCCGATGGATCATGCCCATTTGCAGCTCTTTCTCGATCGCAGAGATAGACACAAACGACACCCCCAACCCCGCTTGCACGGCATTTTTGATCGCCTCGATCGAGTTCAGCTCCATTTCAATTTGCAATCGCCGGGTTTCGATGCCGCAGCGGGTGAGCACTTGGTCAATGACCTTGCGGATGGTGGACTGGGAGTCTAGGGCAATAAACTTGAGTTTATAGAGATCGTCCCGCTGGATCACATCAGTACTGGCCAAGGGATGATGCATGGGTAGAATTAAGGCCAGCTCATCTTCGGCATAGGGCACGATTTCCAGAGAATCCTGCAATTCTCCGGGTACTTCTCCACCAATAATGGCGAGGTCCACCTGACCATTCGCCACACTCCAAGAGGTGCGTCGGGTGGAATGGACATGGATCTGCACGGCCACATCAGGATAGCGCTGCCGAAATAACCCAATCATGCGAGGCAGCAGATAGGTGCCCGTGGTCTGGCTGGCCCCCACAATTAAAGTCCCCCCCTGGAGACTCTGCAAATCATCGATCGCTCGGCAGGTTTCTTGACAAAGACTGAGGATACGATCACCGTACTCTAGGAGCAAATACCCAGCTTCCGTGAGCTGAGCCCGTCGCCCCCCTCGGTCAAATAAGGGTACATTGAGCTGACGCTCTAGGTTTTGCACCTGCAGGCTCACTGCCGGTTGAGAGACGTAGAGGCTATCGGCGGCCCGCTTAAAACTTCCCTCGGAGGCGATCGCTTTAAGAATGCGCAACTGATCCAGGGTAAACGGCAGATCGGCAGACATAATGCTCCATCCGAAAGAAAGGTAAAAGCCAAGGACGATGCAGCCACTCCGTAAATCCCCCCCAATTTCGCAGAAAATCCATTGGTCTTCCGCAATTGGGCACAGTGGTATAACAGCGCCGGGATCTTCAGCATCCCTAGGGTACTCCCTTGATGGGATCACCAAACACAACTTACAGCGAAACCTCAAGCCGGTATGAAGCGACAGGTTATTGAAACATTCCTCAACCTATCGGGGGTCGTCGGCCTGGCCCTGATGGATGACGGTCGTTCCCGCCCCTATTTCTATGGCATTGACCACCTGCTCAATTCTCAGCAGATAGAAGCCCTGACCCAAGGGATTCAGCAAGTGGTGAGTACAACGCCCCGAAACTTCGAATCCTTCACCTTTCGCTTTGCCCACCACGATACCTATATCTATAAGCTCAGCAACGGCACGATTTTGCTGGTGTTGACCAATCCAGAGCTAGATTCGGGGCAATATGAACAGTCTCTCCCCAAATTGCGACAGGTGCTGCAAGACGATGCCCAAAACGCGATCGCCAACTTTCGTCTCCTCGTCGGCAGCAGCACCCTGCCCAGCCAAAATTACTGGCAGCCTGAGACCCCAGCAGTACCCGCCTACCCCACTGAGCCTGAGACCCCAGCGGTACCCGCCGACTCCACTGCCCCCAATCCCATCCTCTCCTGGGAGCTGATGCTGTCGGCCCTAAACAGCTTGAGTGATGCCACAGCCCATTATCTGGGCAAAATTGTGGTGGCTAACACGTGGCGTAGTACCCGTCCCTCCGTAGACTGTTTAACGTCCCTAGCCCTAGATCGCAATGGTCATTTTGCCCTAGGGGATGTTGCTGCCTCGCCAACGGCCAATGCCCCCGTAGATAACGAGGTTCAAGCGGCTCTGCAGTTGTGGGTAGACGGCTTTTCGACCCGGTGTGCCCGGATTATTCGAGACTATCGAAAAATGGTGTTGGTACAGGGTTTGAGCGCAGCGCAGCGGATGGCCCTAAAAATCCCGGAAACCGAATAGCCCCTAAATATAGCCAAGCCTAATTGAGTTGTGCATACTTCAGAGGGCGCATGCCCCGCGTCCTAACGTCTTTCTCCCTGCCCCCATGAGGACAAGCCCAGTCGGCTACCCAGCTAGCCTTGCCCTGCGGTTTCTAGTCAGCTCTGGCTAGAAACTGGGAAATGACCTTGATTGCTTTGAACGAACCGCCCTAACATCTCCAAACCATGGCAAAAACCGTCAGGCTAGAACCCATCGCCCAGGAAAGCTCCATTGCCACCAATGGCCACCTGCTCTCGGTGCTCCTCAACAAAGATTTGGACGTCCTGAAAGAATGTGGGGGCCGAGGCATGTGCGCCACTTGCCACATTTACGTCACCAATGGCATGGAAGCCTTGACCCCCATTAATCGTCGGGAGCAACGCACCCTCGAAGTCATTACCTCTTGCAAAACCAACTCTCGCTTAGCCTGCCAAGCCCGAGTTTTAGGCGAAGGCGTCGTCGTCGAACTGCCCCCCGGCATGTACGTCAATTCGCTACAAGATATTGAAGCGTTGATTGGTCGGCGAGCCGAGCAAAGCCTGCTCCACCCGATTACGGGGGCAGTCCTCGTGGAGTCGGGCAAGCTCATCACCCGCTCCATGATGATGCAGTTGGAAGAAAACAGCGACAATAAATTTAAGGTCAACGAATTTTTCAACCAATCCTCTGAGGCTTAGGAAATTAAGGATAGCCGTACCCGCCCATTTCCCCAGCCAACTGGCCAAGATCTGCTAAGGTAGCTCCAATTCGGTTTGTCATCCCTGCCCATAAAAGTGGCTCAGAGACGCGATGTCAGCCTCCTTTAATCTCAATTCCCGCCAACAGCGGATTCTATGGGCTACGGTCCAACACTATGTTTCTACCGCTGAGCCGGTCGGGTCTAAGGTGCTGGCCCAGGAATATAACCTCCAGGTGAGCCCCGCAACGGTGCGCCAGGTGATGGGCTTTTTAGATAAGGCGGGTTTACTTTTTCAGCCCCATACCTCAGCGGGGCGGGTGCCTTCTGATGGCGGGTATCGCCTCTATGTCGATCACTTGATTCAACCCTCTAAAACCAGAGCCCATCAAGTAGAGACCCAGCTCTCTCAAACTTTAGATTGGGATGGCTGGAGCATGGAAGCGCTGCTGCGGGGTGCCGCCCAAATTTTGGCCACCTTGAGTGGCTATCTCACCCTCATCACCGTGCCCCAGGCCAGTACGGCCCGAATTCGCCATGTTCATTTGACGTTGGTAGGGCCAGGGCAAATCTTGATGGTTATGCTGCTAAACTCCCTCGAAACCCAGTCGATGATTGTGGACTTTCCCCCCCAAACCGATGATGAGGGTTGGGACAGTGAGGTGCTCGAACGGGAGCTACAAATCCTCTCTAATTTCCTCAGTACCCATCTAGAGGGGCGATCGCTAACGGATATTGAGGCTTTAGATTGGGGGGAACTGGGCCGCGAATTTGAACGCTATGTCAATGGGGTGCGCAGTGCCATCCAAGCCTTTGTGCGGCGAAGCCAATCCGCGAGTCCGGCCCCGTTTGTGATGAGTGGCTTTGCTGAGGTACTGAGACAGCCAGAGTTCTCTGAGATTCAGCATATGCAGTCCATTGTGACGTTCTTGGAAGGGGAGCAGGCTCAGATTTGGCCGTTGGTATTTGAAACGGTTCCTGGCGCGCAATCCAGCCGCCAACTCCGGATTTGGATCGGTTCAGAAAATCCGCTCGAACCCATGCAGGGTTGTGCATTGGTTTCATCTACCTACACCCGAGCAGAAATTCCAGTGGGCAGCATCAGTGTTTTAGGCCCTACCCGGATGATGTATGAGGACACAATCGCCGTGGTTGAGGCCGCCGCTGATTTTCTCTCAACCCACTTAAACCCGTCTTAATTCGTGAATCGGCACAAGCTGCCTGGGGAGCCTGCTTTTCACCTTTACAATCAAAGCAAGCCCTGACTCCAGCCCCGCTTGCCCCCATTGTGCTTATTACTGAGATTCTGGCCGTTCTGTCCATTGCCGCCGCTACCGGATTGCGGTTGGCCCTGCCCCTGCTATTAATTGGGGTTTTCTCTGGCCCTCAGCTCTGGTCCCAAGTCCCTTTGCTATCGGTGATTCCCCCCCGCATCATTCTGGGGTGCCTTGTGACTTGGTCCTTGGCTGAGCTGGTGTTTTTAAAAAGACGGCGCGTGCGACGGCTCTTTCAAAGCATGGAGCTGGTGCTGAGTCCTCTGGTGGGGGCGATCGCGGGCATTACTATCGTCCGTACCATCAATAGCGGCGAACATTGGCCTCTGTTCATGGCGTCCACCCTCCTGGCGGGCATCTTGGGCGGGGTCATTGCCCTGTTGATTCAGTTGGTGCAGTTGGGCTGGCTGTACCGATTTAATAGCCCGCGCTTATGGGTGCTCTTTAGCCAAGACTTTCTGTGCGTTTGCTTAGTGCTATTTGCCTTTGATGCCCCTAGGGAAGGGGGGCTAATTGCCCTTCTATTACTGTGGTTAGCCCTGCGTACCTCCACCCTATGGCGACAGTGGTATTTGGCCCAGTCAGACCCTCGCCACCCCCGCCGGTTGAAGCGCCATCCCGATTAAGGTCTGGGTTGCAGGGGGGGGCAGACAGGGTTGGGCCATCACAATAAGCATCGGCGTCCCACCGCCCTTGCGCCCTTGTCCCGCTGCTCTGTGCATTCTCAGAGGGGGAAAGGGGGATGGGAAGCTATCGAGCTTCTAAGCTAAGGGGCTGGCAACAACGGGTTCGGGATCGATCACCATGTCCTGCAAATAGGCATGGATAATATAGTCTGCCACCATGCGATCGCTGTTGAATTGAGGGGCAATGGTGCGAATCGACGCCTTCATCATGGCAATCCATTGGCGGGGCATGCCGTTGCGATCACGGTCATAAAATAGCGGTGCCACCTGCCGCTCTAGCAGACCATAGAGAGATTCCGCATCAATTTGATCCTGGATTTCCAGGTCACTGGTGTCCGCATCTTCCCCAACCACCCAGCCATTACTGGGGTTGCTAGTGCGGCCCGCTTGGTAGGCTTCGCACCACCAGCCATCGGCAACACTGCAATTAATCACCCCATTGAGGGCGGCCTTTTGGCCGCTGGTGCCACAGGCTTCCGTAGGCCGCCGGGGGGTATTGAGCCACACATCCACCCCATGGGTAATTAGCTCAGCGGTATACATGTCGTAGTCTTCGATAAAGGCGATGCGATCCCGCAGGGCGGGGTGACGACACCATTCCATCAATCGCTGGATTAATCGTTTGCCCTCGTCATCACCGGGCCGAGCCTTACCCGAAAAAATGATCTGGATGGGGCGGCGAGCATTAGACAGGATCCGAATGGCTCGCTGCAAGTCTTTAAATAGCAATGCGCCGCGCTTGTAGGGGCTAAACCGGCGGGCAAACCCAAGGGTGAGGGCGTTGGGGTCGAGGAGGTGATCGACAGCGGCAATATCATCGGCAGCTTCCCTTCGCTGTAGGCGGGCTTCTAAGACTTGGGCACGGGTATAGGCAATCAGCCTTTCCTTGAGAATGAGATGCCGCTGCCACAGCTCGCGATCGGGGATATCTTTAACCTGCGCCCATAGATCTGGATCGCTCACCCTTAGGGACCAATCTCTGCCCAGATATTGATTGTAGAGATCGGCAATCAGGGGTGCGGTCCAGGTGCGGATGTGAATGCCGTTGGTGATATGGCTGATGGGCACATCTGCCTCTGCCTTGTCGGGATACAGCACGCTCCAAATTTGACGGGAGACCTCCCCATGGCGACGGCTAACACCGTTAGCGCTACGGGTCATCCGTAGGGCCAACACGGTCATGGCAAAGGGCTCCCACGGATCCCCAAAACGGCGTGCCCCTAAATTCAAGAATTGCTCTCGGGTCAACCCCAACTGAGGCCAATAATGGCCAAAGAAGGAGTCGATCATGTCGGCAGAAAAAATATCGTTGCCGTCGGGCACAGGGGTATGGGTGGTAAACACGGCGCGATCGCGCACCTTTGACTCCACCTCATAAAAAGACTCACCGGTAGACTCCATTTCCTGCTGCGCCACTTCCAGCAAACAAAAGGCCGAATGCCCTTCATTGATGTGGAATAGGCTGGGCTCAATTTCTAAGGCATGGAGCATCCGCACCCCACCGATGCCCAGCAAAATTTCTTGGGCAATGCGGGTCTCGCGGGTGCCGCTGTAGAGTTGGCCGGTGAGGCGGCGATCGATGGGGTCATTGTCGGAGCGATCGGCATCTAGCAAATACAGACTGACGCGACCAATGCGGGCTTGCCAAGCCTGAATGCGCACCGTTCGCTGACGTACCAACACCTTGATGGTGACCGGTTGGCCATATTCATCCCTGACCAGTTCTAGGGGCATATGGCTAAAGTCATTGTCGGCGTAGGAGTCCTCTTGCCAACCACTGCGGTTAAGGTGCTGGCGCACATAGCCCTGTTTATATAACAGCCCTACCGCCACCAGGGGTAAGCCGAGATCAGAGGCAGATTTAAGATGGTCCCCCGCCAATACCCCTAGGCCACCGCAATAAATCGGCAATGATTCATGGAGACCATACTCAATGGAAAAGTAAGCGACTGGCTCCTCAGGGGAGATCTGGGGGGCAATACGCCCCGCCCAGGTGTCATACTCCTGCATGTAGTGGTCGAACTGGTGGGCTAGGGCCTGAAGCCGCTTGAGGTAATGGGGGTCTTCAGCAATTTGAGAAAGGCGCTCGTGGGCGACCGATTCTAATAGGGCGACGGGGTTGTGGTTACAGGCTTGCCACACCGTCGGATCGATGGTGCTAAATAAAGAAATACGTTCCGCCGTCCAACTCCACCAGTAGTTGTAGGCGAGGTCCGCCAAGCGACGCAGGGGAGAGGGTAGGGTAACTTTGAGTTGGGTGATAGGCGTCTTCATGGCGCGACAGCAGAGAGAATAAGGGATACAGAGGGTAAATGGTCACAGCACAATCTGACCCAGGCAGAGCACCTGAGCCTTACCTAATCACCGAAGGAGATTGATAGCGGTGCAGTCTTGGTGGGCTGGGTAATGGCCCTGCAAGGGCCAGTCTCCGACCATCGCCGATGAAGCTAACGGGCGATCGCGTGATCGGGGGTGCCGATCAACAGCCTCTTTCACAGTCAATCTCTTTAAGATAGCGTGGATGCTAGGGTAGCGATCGTCCCACCTTTAAAGCTTTCGCAAAGTCCGGTAGAGATGGGATGATCGCAGGGAAAATAGTCATCACGCCTCACCTTGGGAAATTATGACCATGAATTGGCTACGTCGAATTTGTCTGGGTTGCCTGTTGTTGGGACTCACCCTGCTCGGACCAATGGGTTGGGGAGCTGAGGCGATCGCCCTAGAAAACACCAAGCAAGACTTTACCTATTCCGATCTCAGTCGGCAAGACTTTTCGAGCCAAACCTTGGTCGGGGCTTCGTTGGCCGCAGCGGATGCCCGCGAGGCGGACTTTACCCATGCAGATTTAAGTCGCACGATTTTGACAAAGGGGGTCTTTCTCAGGGCCAAGATGGTGGGGGTCAACCTTTCGAGGTCCTTTGCAGATCGGGTGATCTTTGACGGAGCCGATCTGACCAATGCGGTGGTGGTCGATGCAATTATGACCAGCAGCACGTTTGGGGAGGCGATCATCACCGGGGCCGATTTCTCGGGCACAATTTTAGACCGGTATCAGATTGTGCAGTTGTGCAAGTATGCGGAGGGGATAAATCCGGTGACGGGGGTGCCTACGCGGGATGGTTTGGGGTGTCCGTAAATCTGGTTTTAGCGCCATTGCAAATCCAGAATTAGGGGCTCATGGTCAGAGCTGAGACCTCCCTGTTGATAGCCCACCACCTGCCACTCCGGCGACACCAAACCGTGATCTAGCATCAAGCTGGGGTAGGGAAAGCGATGCCAAGTTTTGGCTAACCCAAACCCCAGCCTTGCATCCTGCACGTTTGCCTTTGTCATCAAATCCCGCAGGGCAAAGGACCACGGTGATGCATTAAAATCCCCTGCCACCACCAACGGGGTTTCAATGCTTGCCGCCACCTGAGCGATCTCAGCCCCAGTGCCATCGCCCTAACCGGCTACCCACAGAGACTAGGCCCGTGATGAGGGCGATCGCCTTGAGGGCTTTTTGCCCATACAGCATCCAGGCCCATACAGCATCCAGATGGAATTCACTCTTTAGCCAGCGTCAATATCTTCAAGAACACATCGGGTCCGATTCTAAAGTCAGCCTGAATCAGCTTTAAGGTTCCAGGGTTCTGACTAAGATTCGCAAAAGCTCTTCTAGGTCAGCCGGTACTCGGTAGAGATTGAGATCTTGAGTCATTTGCCGAGACTGACGATTGAGTTGGCCAAATTGCCAGATATTCCCCGTTGAAATGGCCCCTTGTAAAACCGCTTGATCGGACTCGATCCATTGGTCCAGTGCAATCAGCTCGATCGCTAATTGCAAAAAGCCCCGCTCAAGGTCTTCATTTTTAGCCTCTATCACCAGAAACGTCTGATGATTTTGCAACAGGTAATCTAGGGAGCCCTTGAGCTGATTGCTCACGGCAACGGGGTACTCCACATTCAAGGTGGCTTGGGTGTAGTGGAGTATATCGGTCAGAACCGGGGCAATCAGAAATTCCCGCCGCGCCATTTCACTGGTGAGGCCCAGGCGGGGCAAGCTTTCCTCTAACCGAGACTTTAGATCAGAACACCGATCCAGCAACCCCCCATAGCGGGGCATATCTAAAGAACAGCGCTGTAGCGAAACGTTGAAATAGGCCAGGATGTCCTGCGGGGCAAAATTTAGTTTGAAGTAATCGGCAAAGGTATAGGACTGATCTGGCTGGATAATGGCAGATCTGGGCATTGAACGCATCCTCTCTGCTGAAGGTATTGAAGCAGGAATTCAAGCAAGGCTGCATCACTTTCATTATTAGCATTTTCCCCTTGTCCCCTGATCCAGAAACCATCGGGACAGTCTTTGCTTGCAAACCCCTAAGCGACCGATGTGAGCGATTCCGACGCACCATCGGATAGAACGGTGTCATCGGATGAATCAGACGCTTGGGAATCGGGCGCTTCTGGGGGGGTATCTTCCGTCGGAGACGTTTCCACGACTGGGGCAATGGACTGGAAGGTGAGGCTACTGCCCTTGATGCCCACCTTGATCGTGCTACCGGCTTCCAGGCTGGCTTCCAGGATTTTGGTGGCGATCGGGTTTTCCAGTTCCTTTTGTATGGCCCGCTTCAGGGGACGCGCCCCATACACCGGGTCGTAGCCCACTTGGGCGATGTGGTCGATCGCCTTCTCCGACAGGGATAGCGAGATCTTCTGGTCGGCCAGACGCTTTTCGATGCGGCGCAGTTGAATAGTGACGATGTGCCGCAGTTCCTTCTGGGTCAAGGCATGGAACAGGATCAAGTCATCCACCCGATTCAAAAACTCGGGGCGGAAATGGCCATTCAGGGCCTTGAGGACCCGTTTACGCATTTCCTCATAGCGACTGTCATCCCCCGCCACATCCAGGATGTGCTCGCTGCCGATGTTGCTGGTCATCACCACAATGGTGTTGCGAAAGTCTACCGCATGGCCCTGGGAATCGGTGATGCGGCCATCGTCGAGGACTTGCAGCAGGATGTTAAACACATCGGGGTGGGCTTTTTCCACTTCGTCTAAGAGCACCACCGAGTAGGGGTGGCGACGCACCGATTCCGACAGTTGGCCCCCTTCCTCATAGCCCACATAGCCGGGAGGCGCTCCCACTAGGCGAGACACGGAGTGCTTCTCCATGTACTCCGACATGTCAATGCGAATCAGCGACTCCTCGGTGTCGAAGAGAAACTCGGACAAGGCCCGCGCCAGTTCGGTTTTGCCGACGCCGGTGGGTCCCATAAACAGAAAGGAACCAAGGGGGCGACCGGGGTCGTTCATGCCCGCCCGCGCCCGACGAATGGCGGCGGAGACGGCGGAGACCGCTTCGTCTTGACCAATTACCCGGTTATGGAGATGACCCTCCAGTTTCAGCAGCTTTTGCCGCTCCGATTCCAGCAGCCGGTTAACGGGAATGCCAGTCCATTTGGCGACGATTTCGGCAATGTCGGCTTCCATGACCTGCTCCCGCAGCAGGGTTTGGCCCTTGGCCTGAATTTCCAAGAGCTGAGCCTCTTGGGCTTCGCGATCGCGCTGCAATGCCTCAAATTTGCCGTATTTGAGCTGGGCAGCGGTGTTGAGGTCATAGGCCCGCTCCGCCTGATCAATCTGTACCCGCAGCTTTTCTTCCTCGGCCTTGAGGGCATTGATGGCGTCCAGGGTTTGCTTTTCGCTCTGCCACTGGCCGCTAAATTCCGATTGTCGCGCCGACAGCTCATCAATCTCGGCGTTAATGCGGGTCAGCCGCTCTTGGGCGGTGTGGTAGGCGGACCCAGAGGAGGCATCTTCACTTTCCAGGGACAGCTTTTCCATCTGTAGCTGCATGAGGCGGCGATCGATGGTTTCTAGCTCTTCCGGCTTGGAGGTGATCTCCATTTTGAGCTTGGCGGCAGCCTCGTCCATGAGGTCGATCGCCTTGTCTGGCAAGAAGCGTTCACTAATGTAGCGATCGGACAGCACCACGGCGGCCACGAGGGCCGAGTCGGCAATTTTGACCTCATGGTGAACTTCGTAGCGCTCCTTGAGCCCCCGCATGATCGAGATCGCATCGTCAACGCTGGGTTGCCCCACGTAGATCTGCTGGAAGCGGCGCTCTAGGGCCGCGTCTTTTTCGATGTTTTTGCGATATTCATCGACGGTGGAAGCGCCAATGCAGCGCAACTCCCCCCGCGCTAGCATCGGTTTGAGCAAATTCCCGGCATCCATGGTGCCTTGACCGGCCCCGGCCCCCACCACGGTATGCAGCTCATCAATAAAGAGGACGATGTGGCCGTCTGACTCGGTGACTTCCCGCAGTACCGATCTCAGCCGATCTTCAAATTCACCCCGGTATTTGGCCCCGGCAATCAGCGCCCCCACATCTAAGGAAATCAGTTGGCGGTTTTTGAGGGATTCCGGCACGTCGCCATTGATGATGCGTTGGGCCAGCCCTTCGGCGATCGCCGTCTTGCCCACCCCTGGCTCCCCAATCAATACCGGGTTGTTTTTGGTGCGCCGCGATAGCACTTGCACCACCCGGCGAATTTCTTCATCCCGACCAATCACCGGATCTAAGCGCCCTTCTCGGGCCTGTTCAGTCAGGTCGCGGCCAAATTTTTCGAGGGCCTGGTACTGGGATTCAGGGTTTTGGTCAGTGACCGTCTGCCCGCCACGAATTCCTTTGATGGCATTGGTCAGATCTGGCGTTTCCACCTCAAACCCCCGCAGGATGCGCCGACCAATCCGCTCATCGGCGGAGAAGCCCAGCAAGAGATGCTCAATGGAAATGAACTTATCCTGGAGGTCTTTGCGGCTGGCTTCAGCCTTGTCTAACATGCGATCGAGGCTTTGCCCCAGATACAAGTTGTTATCGGTGGTAGCCCGCACTCGGGCTTGACGTTTAGCAAAGGTTTCTAGCTCTTCTAGCAGCAGCGCCGGATCGAGCTTGGCTTTGGTGAGAATGCTATGGCCGAGCCCCTCTTCTTGCTCTAGCAGGGCGATCAGCACATGCTCCACTTCCATATACTGGTGCTTGAAGCGGCGGGCCACGGTTTGGGCTTCAACGATGGCGTCCCAGGCTTTGGTGGTGAACTTATCGGGATCGGTCGGCTGCATGGGTTAACGGGAGTGGCTGCCTTTTATGGAGGTGTATCTATCCTAAGGGCTTTCAGTGTATCAGGGTGCTCCGGGCAGAGAACTACACTAAAGGCACTGGTCTGGCGATCAAAAAATGAATGCTGCCTAGACGAGATTCAGCACGCGATGCCTTTACCGCTAGCTGATATCCCATCCGCTTCTCCTGGGCTTGAGGTCATGCACGAGCACCGTCACGCATGACCTCAAGCCGCTCAAGACCACCTTGTTGGGCTCCCATGCCCGAGGAGGCACCCAACCTGATAGCGACATTCTATTGGTGGTGTTCCAGCAGATCAGCCACCAACGCAAAATGCCGACCCAGGGATCGACCGCCTCAAACCGCCTCCAGTCTCTCGGCTAACGCCATCCAGCGCTCCGTTGCCGCCTCGATCGCCCCCGTCAACGTCGCCAATTGTTCCGTCAACTGCTGCATATCGCCATAGTCTTCAGGGGAATTGCCATAGAGTTTTTTCTCCAAGGCTTCTTTCTCGACTTCTAAGGCAGGAATCTCGGCTTCTAATTGCTCGTACTCGCGTTTTTCCTTGAACGAAAGCTGCTGTGCCCCATTTTTATGAGTAGGCGGAGCGGAATGGGTCGGCTTTGCCGCTGGCGGCTGGCGCTTGTTTGCCCCCTTCTGAGCCGCCTCCGCCTGTTCCTTTGCCGCCTGCTTGCAGTCTAAATAGACCGAATAGTTGCCCGGATATTGACGAATCTGGCCCCCCTCCTCAAAGGCAAACACCACCTCCACCGTGCGATCGAGGAAGTAGCGATCGTGGGACACCACAATCACGCAGCCGTTAAATTCCTCCAGGTATTCCTCTAACACCGCCAGGGTTTGCACATCCAGGTCATTGGTGGGCTCGTCCAAAATCAATACATTGGGAGCCTGCAACAGCACTTGCAGCAAAAACAAGCGCCGCCGCTCTCCCCCAGACAACTTATGGATCGGCGCATATTGCTGGTCCGACGGGAACAGAAACCGCTCTAGCATTTGGGAGGCGGTGATCACACTGCCGTCTGCGGTCTTGACCAGCTCCGCCGTTTCCTTCAGATATTCCAGCACCCGCTGGTTGGGGTTTTTGATCACATCCTCTGAATGCTGATCAAAATAGCCAAAGTGGATGGTTTCGCCGATTTCGATTTGGCCTGAGTCCGGCGTTTCCCGCCCCGTAATCAGATTCATCAACGTGGATTTACCCGCCCCATTGGGGCCAATGATGCCGATGCGATCGCGGGGGTTAAAGATGTAGGTAAAGTCCTGGATCAGAGTGCGATCGCCGTAACCTTTCGCCACCCCCTCCATTTCAATCACTTTTTTGCCGATGCGTCGCCCCACCGTCGAAATATCCACCTTGCCCAGGGATTCCTTAAATTCCTGATTTTGCATCCCATCAATGCGCTGGATGCGGGCCTTTTGCTTGGTGCTGCGGGCCTGGGGACCGCGACTTAGCCATTGCAGCTCCCGCCGCAGCACCCCGGCAAATTTCTTGCGGCTGCTGGCGCTAGCGGCTTCTGACTCGGCCTTTTTGCCGAGGTAATAGCTGTAGTTGCCGGAGTACCCATACAGGTCCCCCCGATCCACCTCCAGGATGCGGTTGGTCACCCGGTCCAAAAAGTAGCGATCGTGGGTAATCAGCAGCAGCGCCCCCCGAAAACCATTGAGGTAGCTCTGCAACCACTCCACCGATTCGGCATCCAAGTGGTTGGTGGGCTCGTCCATTAGCAGGGCATCTGGATCAGAGAGGAGGGCGGAAGCGATCGCCACCCGTTTGCGATAGCCCCCTGACAGATCCCCCACCTTCGCCTCAAAGTCATCAATGCCCAATTTGGTCAGCACCACCTTGGCGCTGGTTTCTAGATCCCAAGCCCCTGCCGCGTCAATCTTTTCGGTTAGTTGAGACAGCCGGTTCATCAGAACATCCAGATCCCCCTCCCCCTGCTCCATTTGGTGAGAAACCTGCTCATACTCCCGGATCATCGCCATCTGCTCCCCAGCATCGGCAAAGACCTGCTCTAAAACCGTATGGTCACCCTCAAACTCCGGCTGCTGCTGTAGGTAAACCACCTTGGCGGAAGCATTGCGCCAGATCTCGCCACCATCAATCGGTTCCATCCCCGCAATCATCTTCAGCAGGGTAGATTTGCCGGACCCGTTGGTGCCAATCAGCCCGACTTTGTCCCCTTCCTCCAGGCTGAAGCTGGCATCCCGCAGGATTTCCTTGATGCCAAAGTCTTTGCGAATGGATTTCAACGTTAGCAAGGTCATAACAGGCGGCAAGGGTAGCGAAGGGGCCAGCTTATTAGTTTATCGTTGCCCTCCCCCCTAGAACGGCGATCGCCCCCCTTTATCCAGCAATTCTCACGATGGCTTTTCAGACCCTGAAGTCACCACTCGGACTGAACTTACCGCCGACCTGAAAGGCGGGCGTTGCCAACGGGAAATGTCCCCCGCAGGGAATAGGCTTTCCCTGCGGGAAGGCTAAGCCCACGACAAGCTCAGGGCGAACGGAAAATCTCCACAATGAAAATTGCCACCATTAATGCCTCTGAATTGCCCCCATGCTCCCCTCAGAGTCTGGCACAAAGGCAACCTTTGAGAGGGGATGAAGGGCCAAAGAGAACAGACTGAATCCGCACCCAGAAAATTACAACCAATGGGTCTTCTAACCCATCCCAAAATCACCAACAGAACCTTGAAATCTGACTAGCAAAGCTGGTTTTCTGAGCACCCAGTGTTGTCTTGGCGCTCAGGCTGATTAAGGAATAATAAGTATCTCAATGGCATGTACACAGGCGTTTAACATCCAACGAGCCCAAAAGGCCAATTCTTCGTTTTTCCTTGAAGTTTTGTGCCGTTAAACCGTAACAATTTAATTTCATTGCAGGCATTTATCTTGGCTTCATAAATACCTGGTGTAAGCTAAATAATAGTCGGACAAAGTTTACAAAGCTTATTCTTGAAGGCGACAACTGCGAAAATCGTCTTCCCCTGCTGCTCTCTCACCTGCTATAACCATGAAAAATGATAGTTCTTATAACTTTGCGATGACCCCTGGCACCCGCGATCACCATGGTTTTTTTGTCCAAGATGGTACTTACAATTTAGTGCGGGTTGAGTCATCTGGTTGGGCTTTTGTTTGTCTAGACAACCACACTTGCTATTACGTTGATCCAGAAAACCTGCTGGAATGTTGTGATTTAGATGAGCATCCCTAAGCCTGATCTCTCATTCTATTGGCATTAAATGGTGCAGTAAGCCCTGTTTTCCCTTGGTCAAGGGACTTAGTCGTTGGCATGGACTGCACCTTACATCCATTTTGGGCCACTCTTCGCTTGTAACCGTCCCCTGAGCGGAGTCGAAGGGGACATCTTGCATAGGTTTTGGCTTCGACTTCGCTCAGCCAGCGTAGTACCAGGGACGCTTACCTTCGCTTAAACCATGGAAAATCTCAAGTCGGTTTATCAGGTTTATGTTTCTGCCTTTGCGATTGAGCTGTATGACCAGGATCGACTGGGTATCAGCCAAGGCCGGTTTGTGTGTAAGCAATCCAACTATGTAAGTATTCTGAGATTTGCGCGAAATTTAGCGTTGCATCGCCACCTGCCGCTGCGCAATTACGCACAGGTCAACACCTAAGGACAGGATGCGGGCGCGCTTTGCCTAGGTGTTTCTTTAGGGGTTTACCCTTTGTGCCTGCCATTGGTCTTGACATTGGTGGATATAAATAATTCGATTTTGTGGTTCACCCCGCAGCATCAAATGGTCTACCCGGTTTGGCTCTAGCAGAATCAGGCAAAAGTGGGGCAGCGGCTTGGGTAAGGGGCAGGGCTCTGTGGTGAAGCGCTGCGCTTGTCGCTTTTGCCCCGGTGATGGCCAGGTGAACTGCTGTCGGGCGGCATCGGAGAGGTTTTGCCAAAGCTGTTCTCGAGTGTTGCGGAGTGCTGCGACATCGGTTTCCGCCGTTACGACCGTCAGATGTCCTTGGAGACGGAACTGCTCTCGCGTTTTGGCAAAATACCAACAGGCTTCCGCCGCTGAGTTGGCGGCAATTTGTTCGATTTTGGTGCTGCGGGTATCGCTCACGACCATGAGGCGATCGCCCGGTTCTAAAAAACCCCGAAAAACTACCGTCCGATTAGCTGGGTAGCCATCCCTGCCTATCGTTGCCAGTTGTAGGTAACGGCGATCGGGTTGACTGCGATTGTGATGGAGGGCACGGGCTAAGGGAGCGCGCCAGGGAGCCATAGCCATAGGAATGTGAATCTAAGCGAATCGTCCAGTACCCCCTGAGTCTAAGCATTCGCGCGCACCCTAGATGCTAGAACCTGCCTGGGAGGCTAAAGTGGGGGGATGGCACGATGGGCACACCCATACACTTAATCCTCAATCTCTGTAGGAAGGTAGCTGTATTCAGTTGCGGTTCAAAGGATACAGCCGGTATACCATTGCTGTAGCCCGTGGCCATAGGCACCGGATCCCTATTTGCCTATTGAAACGTCGTCTTTTCCCTTGCCATGACTTTTGCCGTTTTCGCTGCGCTGCTGGTTGGGTTTGTTTTGTTGGTTGCCGGTGCAGAGGCTTTAGTGCGGGGCGCTTCTAATTTGGCCATCATTGTGGGATTATCTCCCCTAATTATTGGGCTGACGGTGGTGAGCTACGGTACCAGCGCCCCCGAGTTGGCCGTAGGCTTGCAGTCATACACCATTGGTCAGGGAGACATTGCCCTGGGCAATATCATTGGCAGCAATATCTTTAATATTTTGATGATATTGGGGATGTCAGCGGTCGTGGTTCCCCTGACCGTAGCCCGTCAGTTGATTCGCCTAGATGTGCCGATCATGGTTGGCGTGTCTGGGTTAATGGTCTTGTTTGCCCTCGACGGTAAGGTCGGTCGCTCCGATGGGGTAATTCTACTCATTGGCAGTGTGATCTACAGTGCTTTCTTGGTCTATCAAGGACGTAAGGAGCCCTGCCTTGCCCCTGCTGACGGTGGCCCCCCAAACAATCTGGCCCTTTCTCCCCTGCCGATGCATACCCGTGTCCTGATTAATTTGGGCTGGGTGCTGTTGGGATTGGTGATGTTGGTGGCGGGCAGCAAGTTTTTGGTTTATGGGGCGGTGTTTGTGGCGGAGGCGATGGGGGTTAGCCAGTTGATTATTGGTTTGACCATTGTGGCGGCGGGCACCTCGATGCCCGAATTGGCCACCTCAATTGTGGCCAGCTATCGGGGCGAGCAAGACATTGCGGTCGGCAATGTGGTCGGCAGCAATATTTTTAACGTGTTGTTAGTGCTGGGGGCCACCGCTACCGTTGGGGGCGTGTCCGTTGAGACCGCTGTCCTGCACTTTGATCTGCCGGTGATGATGGCGGTGGCGATCGCCTGCCTGCCCATTTTTTATACCGGCTATCGGATTTCCCGTTGGGAAGGGCTGCTATTTGTCGGCTATTACGTGGCCTACAGCGCCTATCTCATTTTTGACGCAGTGGGCCACGATCAAATTGGGCTCTTCAGCAACGTCATGCTGATCTTCGTGATTCCCCTGACGGTGATTACCCTGCTCACCGTCATGTGGCAGCACCCCAAGACATCCAAGTCGCTGATCACCCTAAAATCAATCCCGCCCGGCCGGGAATCGTCAGAATCCCAGTCTTACCCGAGCCCGATTGGGTTAGACTCCCCTGGCCATAAAGAGACCGAAGTGGATTCGGGATCGCCGCCGGCAAAGTAAAGGCTGCCGTGGTGGCCTTTATCGGCCCCGCATTAACGGCCACGATCACCGTGTCATCGACCTCTGCCCCTGGGTCATGGGCTAGCCTTCGGCAAAAGACGTACACCAACCCTTCCGTATACAACACCTGATAGTCACCGATGCGTAGGGCCGGGTGGCCATGGCGCAGGGCGATAAGGGTGCGGTAATGGTTCAGCAAATCTTGGTGCCAAGCCGATGCTGAAGGGAAGCCTCGCCGACAGTCCGGATCCATCCCCCCCATCAGCCCCACCTCGTCACCGTAATAAATGCTGGGGGCTCCCGGAAAGGTCATCTGCAGTAGCACCGACAGCTCTAGGCTGGTCAGATCTTCCCCGACCACGGTACCCACCCGAGCCACATCATGGCTAGAGAGTAAGTTGAGCTGAGCCAGTTGAATCTCCCAGGGATATAGGGAAAACAAGGCTTGAATTTTGTCCGCGTAACCAGCGGCATCTAAGGCCGGATAGGGATAGTAATCGGGACTCTCCACATGCTCCCGTACCACCCGTTCCCCTGCCGCAAAGGCCAGGGTCGGCCCTGTAAATAGGTAATTCATCACCCCGTCAAATTGGGTGCCGTCTAACCATTGGCGGGCGTCGGTCCACACTTCCCCGACAATATAGGCTTCAGGGTTGACGGCCTTGACGCGATCGCGAAACTCCTGCCAAAACCCCTCAGTTTTGACTTCAAAAGGGACATCCAGCCGCCAGCCATCCACCCCCTGACGAATCCAGTATTCGCCGATGCGCATAATGTATTCTCTCACCGCCGGATTGTCGTGGTTGAACTGGGGCAGGGCACGATTATTAATCCAACTGACGTAGTTAGCGGGTTTTGCACCGTCGTAGGCCGAAAGGGGCCAACCCTCAATCTTGAACCAGTCTAACCAAGGGGAATAGGGGCCATTTTCGAGGATGTCATTGAAGTAGAAAAACCCCCGGCTGGCATGGTTAAACACCCCATCCAGCACCACCCGCATCTGGCGGTCATGGGCAGCGGTGAGCAAATCTTGAAAGGCGGCATTGCCCCCTAATAGGGGATCGACCTGGTAGTAATCATGGGTGTGGTAGCGGTGGTTGCAGGCGGATTGAAAAATCGGGGTGAAATAAAGGGCTGTCACCCCCAAATCCTGGAGGTAATCCAGGTTCTCGATAACGCCCCAGAGGTCCCCCCCTTTGTAGCCTGCCAAGGTGGGCGGTGCGGCCCAGGGTTCTAAGGAGACGGCCATTTCGGGGCGATCGACAGGGCGTGAGGTGCGGGCAAACCGATCCGGAAAAATCTGGTAAAACACCGCGTGTTTAACCCAATCCGGGGTTTGAATGGTCATGGATACATCCCTCTGATCTCCACGCATAGGCTAACGGGTTGCGGGGAGGATAGCTATGGCTGTGCAACTGAAGTTACCGCTCCCCGTCGGCTGCGTCTAGGGTGAGATAACCCAATGCCTTTTGCAATTGCATTGGAGTGGGCCGCCAACGATAGGTGGCGAGATCGATTTTTCCTTTGGCGGTAAAAACCACCCCTTCATCTTCTAAAAGCACCTTTTGGAGATAATCACTGCCGTTACGAGAGAGCCGGTGGGAAACCTCCCCTTTGGCATTAATAACCCGATGCCAAGGCACCTCATCCGCTTCGGCGACCCGATAGAGGGCATAGCCCACCAACCGGGGCTTACCCACCAGGCCGGCCAACTCTGCGACTTGGCCGTAGGTCGCCACTTGGCCCCCAGGGATCTGCCGGACCACAGCGTAAATGCGATCGTAGGTTTTGGTCACGGCTGTCTAGTCCCTGATGGCATAAGTTCCAGCACTATTGCGGATGGTAAGGGGGCATAAGGGGAAAGGGGGCTAGCAACCGGTACGGTCCAGTGATAGACGCCGCAGAGTCGGCATCGGTCAAAGCTCAGTTTTAGGGGCTTTATCCGCTGATTGGCTATCATGCCGACAGGCGGTAGAAGATTCGGCAATGCTAAACCCCACCACCGGTACAGGCTTGGATCTCACCTAACTGAGGTATTGATACTTCCAAGACCGTAGGGTGGCCGCCAGATAGATTGGCAACTGGTAGTAGTTGGCCAGCAGCCAAATCACAACGATTCCATGGGCTCCCAGGGTGATACCAGCCCAGAGGTTGGCAAAGGGTAAGGCTTCCTGGCTAGAGGGCAAGGGGGGGAAAACATAGCCCGCTACCCATACCAAGGTGGCGGGCAAACAGATGAGCCCCGCAGCCACCCACCAAATCGTTTGGGTGAGGGCTTTGGTGGTGGGTCTTACCGTTTGCCAAGCATTGCCCGTCCACCGCCAATGAATCGGTTGAAGACTGTCCGCCACGCAGATCTGCTGGTGGGGTAGATCCACCGTCAAAATATGACGACAGCTCTGACAAGCGAATGCTTCCATAAGCGGCAATGCTTGGACCTGCCCCTGTAAACAGAGGGGGCAAGGGTAGTGGTCTTCTAGGGTCAGGGGCCGAAATTGCCCCGCCAGTAACGGGGTTGGGCGCTCGGGTGGATAGGTCACTGTTTAGCACAGGCTGGATAAGCGGCGGCAATCACCATGTCAGTAACCCTTAACGCAGGCTGGCGACTGGGCCAGACCCCACCATCCGAGAATATTCACGACCGTTATATTCCAAAATAACGAGGGGTTCCTGGTGGGAAACATCAATCTGCTTAATCAAAATCTGGCCCCCAGCCAAATACTCCCCCGCGTAGGTATAGCGACTGGTGGCCGCATTGGGCTCTCGCACAATCAAAGCGGGGCGATCGCCCAATTGCACGACCCCAGTCAATTCCAGGGTATCAATCGGGCTGGCATAGGTTGCGGTGGGGGCAGCGACCGGCAAGGCAGGCACCGTGGCGGTCGGTAGAATCGGGGGCAATGGGGCTAGGGGCTGAATGCTGGTGGGAATGGGCGGTAAGGCGGTGGGGGCAGTCGCCACCGCTTGGGGCAACGTCGGGGTCGTTGGTGAGACCGTCGTGTTGACTGCCGCGGTCGGAGTCGTGCTGGGCTGAGGGGTAATTCTGCCTTGGATGAGGGGGGAATAGGGATCTGCTCGGCCCACAACAATGGCGGATGTGCGATCGGCCTTAGGCATAGAAGGGAATAAATACTGCGGGGAGAGGCTCTCCAATCGCCAAGAGACCGATGCCGTCGCCTGCTCAAACGTTTTTGCATCGGGTGCATCAGCGATCTCCGCTGTTGCTGAAGGGGCGGTCGCCACCCCCTGCCTCGGGGTTGCCCACAAGCGTAAACCAGCCCCGAGGGCTGTGGCCAAGCAAACCGCACTCACCACTACTGTGACGGGCCGACGACGGACAATAGTGAAGATTTTAGTCATGGGGGCAACGTCCTTAGTTGACCAAAGGATAACGAATTTCTCCGGGGGTGATACATCTGCTGCGATCTTGCCTGGTTCGTATTCTTTAGCACGGCATCAAAATCGCTCACAACCTTGTTTGGGTCGGACTGGTAGCGGCAATAAAAACCCCCAACCGATAACGATTGGGGGTCTGCTACATCCTTAGTGTTTATCTACCTATGCCCCTAAGACGGAAATCCCCGGTGAGGGTTCCGGCCTTACAGCTCATCCCCAGGAGCAATTAGGCACAGGGTGTTGATCGTGTTAGAGCAGTTAAAGGATTCGGTGGGATTGTTGTAGAGATAAATCTGCTCCAGATGGGTGAGTCGCCTCAGGGGGTTGGCGTTGGTAATCAAGTTGCGGTTGAGGTTCAACGCTTTTAAGTTTTCCAGGGTGGCTAGGGGGGTGATATCCACAATCACGTTGGAACTCAGATCCAGCTCTTGTAATTCGCTCAAGCCCCCTAAGGGAGCCAGGTCGGCAATCTGGTTGCGGCTGAGGTCGAGCTTGGTCAGGCTAGCCAAAGGGGCGATCGCCCCCAGATCACTGAGCTGATTGCTGCCCAGATGTAGCTCCTGGAGATTTTCTAGGGGGCTGAGGGGGGAGATATCGGTGACTTGGTTAGCCGATAGCCCCAAAAACTGGAGATTTTCCAGGGGTTGGAGAGCAGAGACATCACTGATCTGGTTATGGCCAAGCTGCAAACGGGTGAGGCTAGGGATCGCGGCTAAGGGGGCCAGATCACGAATGTCGTTATAGCTCAGCACTAAATCTCGCAGGATGGGGAAGGCCGTCAGAGGGGTGAGATCTTGCAGCCCCTGCCCCCGCAGATTGAGCAGGGTGACGGTGGAGGCACGGCGACTGGCCTCAGCACAGTTGTCGGTGCCGAGGGAGGCTAGCAGCACTGAAACGGTGTGTTGGCGGGCGGTACTCAGCTGATCTTGAAAGAGGCACCAGTCTTCAAAAAAGTAGATATCAGCGGATGCTGGAGCCGCAGCTTGGGCGATGGGCGCAGCGGCACTGGGGACAACGGCAAGTCCCCAGGCAAGGAGGGTGAGGGGTACGAATGCAGACTTCCAGGGCATCATGAACTTGTTTGCTAGGGGTTTATGTCTGGGCAGAGAAGAATGTCCTACCTGTTCTAACCTGCATTTTTACCTCGGACTCCTTACTGTTGGTCTAACTTCATCTTTACCTTGGGGTTGTAACTGTAGACATCGATTCCGCTTGATGGGATGAACTTAGCCGCATGTAGGTGACTCAGAACGGTTGGGTGTTTAACGATATCTGGGTGATTTGTCGGTTAAGAGTGGCTCGGTTTTCGATTACGCTTTACCCAATAACGGGTGAAATACTGCGCTACTGTCTGAATGACGGTGTATCGGCCCTATTCTCTGCGATTCATTTTGTTGGGCGCTATGCCAATGTTCCCCGCCATCACTAACGGCACTGACTGGGCCTCGTCTCCAGGCTTGCAAGGGCTGCTGGGGCAAATCCTAGAAGGGGTGACCACCCCCATCTATGTCAAAAACCAACACCAGCAATGGTTATTTGCTAATCAAGCCTGCTGGCAACTCCTGGGGCGATCGCCCCAGGCGCGACAGGGGGTATCCAGTGATGTACCCAATGACCCACCTGGGGGATTGACCGAGACGGAGGTTTGGTCACCTGAGGAGTTACTGGCGGTGATCCATTACGATCAATCCCTCCAACCAGGGCAGCCAATGACGCCGTTGACGGTGACCTTGACCGATGGCGACGGGCGACTGCGGCAGTTTGAGCGACGCATTGAGCCAGCGATCACTGACCCCACCTTACTGATTTGCTTTCTAGACCCGTCCCCAGAAGTCGCCCCCCTGGTGAAGGCCCCTCAGTTTGAGACGCTGTTAGCCAATATCCCGGCGATTATCTACCGTTGCTATGCCTACCCCGATGGCAGCTTCCGCTTTGCCTTTGTGAGTCCGGGAGCTTTTGCCATTGCCGGGATGCCCGCCGAGACCATCCAAGCAGAGCCCCAGCGATTTATCAATTGCATTCATCCCTTAGATCGCCAGGGCTTCCAGGACACCCTCAAGGCCGCCATCCAAGACTCTCAGCCTTGGCAATGGGAAGGACGCTATTACAAGCCCAGTGGTGAACTCCGCTGGTTTCACACGGCGGCGCGGCCCCAACACCAACCAGAGGAAACCCTGCTGTGGGATGGCCTACTGATGGACATTACCCACCACAAGCAGGTGCAACTGGCTACCTTAGAGCGAGCCGTAATGGAGCAGGCGCTAGCGGACAATGAAACCCGCTTTCGCACCATTGCGGCCACGATTCCTGGGGCACTATTTCAGTTACGGGTGCAGGGGGGAGCATGGCGAATTGATTACATCAGCGATCGCAGCCAAGACATTTTGGGGGTCCCCGCCGCCGCAATTACCGATGATATCGAAGCCTTTCTGGGGCGAGTACACCCCAGAGATCGCCCCCAGCTACAAACCTCTATTGCCACCACCATTACCGAGCAATCGCCCTGGTCCTACGAGGGCCGCTGCATCACCCCAGAGGGTGAAACACGCTGGTGGCGAGGAGATGGCATTGCCGTAGCAGAAACCCCAGACACGATGCTACTTTGCGGGGTGATTTTAGACATTACCGCCCGTAAAACCGTAGAAGAAGCCTACCGCGATAGCGAATATCGCCTGCGTATGGCCCTAGATGTATCGGAAATGGGGGTATGGACCTGGGATATGGTCACGGACCAGATGGCCTGGGGCGCTGAGGTCGAAAAGCTCTTTGGTCCCACCGCTGATGACTTTTGCCAAACCTTTACCGCCTATCTGCAACAGGTTCACCCTGATGATCGCGGCCCGTTGCAACAGATGGTGGACCACACCCTCCACGGGGGCCAAGACTATCGAATTGAGTATCGGTTTTGTTTGCCCGATGGCAGCATCCGCTGGGTCGGAGAGCGGGGGGGGCTCTGGCGAGACGGCGATGGCCAGGTTCTAGGGCTAGCCGGGACCGTGGTTGATACTACCGAGAGTAAAGCCGCAGCCACGGCTCTCCAGGCCAGTGAGACCCGCTACCGTACCCTATTGGACAACATTCCCGGAGCGGTATACCGGCGCTGTGCGGATGGGCAGCGTACGCTGCTGTTCCAAAGTGAGGCGATCGCCGATATCACGGGTTACCCCACCAACCATGGCATCCACCACGATGGCATGACCTTGATTCACCCCGATGATTGTCCTCGCATCCAGCAGGTGATCCAGCAGGCCCTTGATCCGCCCCAGCCCTTTGATGTGGAATATCGGGTGCTCCACGCCGATGGCCGCATCCTTTGGGTGCAGGATAAAGGGCAGCCGGTTCAGGATGCCACCGGTGCCTACACCCTCATTGACGGGGTGCTAATGGACATTACCCGTCGCAAAGAATCAGAGAATCGCTATCGCGATCTAGCCCGCCGGGAAGCACTCATCAACCGCATCTCAACTCAAATTCGCGAGTCTTTGACCCTAGAAACCATTCTCCAAACGGCGGTGCAGGCTACCCGGCGACAACTAGACACTGACCGGGTGGTGATTTATCGATTTGAAGCAGACTGGCAGGGACACGTTGTTGTGGAGGACGTGGTCTCCCCCTGGACCTCTACCATGGGGGATATTGGGGCGGATGATTGCTTTGGCGAAGGCTACGCGGGCTATTACGCGTCGGGCCGGGTCAGAGCCATTGACGATGTGACCGAAGCTGGGCTCAATGCTTGTCACCAGGTTTTTTTAACTGAGTTGCAGATTCGGGCTAATCTCATTGCCCCGATCTTGATTCAAAATCAATTGTGGGGGTTACTGATTGCCCATGAATGCCGGGGTCCCCGCCGTTGGAATGGCAGTGAGATTGAGTTGATGCTATCCCTGGCGGGTCAGGTGGGGGTGGCCATTGGTCAATCAGATTTGTACTACGAGGCCCGAGAAAATGCGGCCCAAGCGCAGCAGCAGGCCCAGAATTTAGAAATGACCTTGCTGGAGCTGCAGCGCACCCAGGCCCAATTGGTGCAGACGGAGAAAATGTCTAGCCTGGGGCAACTGGTGGCGGGGGTGGCCCATGAAATCAATAATCCGGTCAGCTTTATTGATGGCAACCTCAACCATGCTGGGGAGTATGCCCAGGATCTGATGGAGCTAATCCAGCTTTATCAGCGCACCTATCCGCGACCGGCTGGGGCAATCACCGCTGCCATGGGAGCCATCGACCTTGACTTTTTGATGGATGATTTTCCAAAACTGTTGGAATCGATGCGCGTGGGGGCCGATCGCATCAAAAATATTGTGGCCTCCCTACGCACGTTTTCCCGCATGGATGAAGCCGATATCAAGCCGGTGGATATCCATGATGGGCTCAACAGTACCCTCATGATTTTGGGGAATCGCCTTAAGGCCAACGGCGATCGCCCCGAGATAGTGGTGCAGCAAGACTATGGAGATCTCCCCCTAGTGGAGTGCTATGCCGGACAGCTCAACCAGGTGTTTATGAACCTATTAAGCAATGCCATTGATGCCCTAGAGGAGCACTTAGAGCGCGACCACACCCTGATCCCGCACCTCTCGATTGGCACCACGGTGGTGGAGCCGCAGCAAGTGGCCATCACCATTACTGACAACGGTCCGGGCATTCCTGAATCGCTGCAATCCCGCATTTTTGAGCCGTTCTACACCACCAAGCCAGTGGGCAAGGGCACGGGCATTGGCCTTTCCATTAGCCACCAAATTGTCACCGAGCGCCATCGAGGCAGCCTGGAATGTCGCTCGGTAGCGGCCCAGGGTACGCAATTCATCATCACCATTCCCCAGGTCCAGGGCACCACCTAGGAGGGGGGCAGCTCGCTAAAGCCGCGACTGCTGAGCAACCGCTTCCGTCGCTGGCGCGCAAACGCTTGGAGATCGACATTGCGATCGGTTTCGTCCACAATTTCCCCTGTGAGCTGCTCTAGCACATCCTCTAGGGTGACCACCCCCGAGACCCCACCGTATTCATCCACCACCACGGCAATATGCTCCCGAGCACTTTGGAAGCTTTGTAGCAGTTGGTCAGCCCGCTCAGTCTCGGGGATAAAGCGCACCGGTCGTTTGAGGTCACTGATGGTTTGGGTGTGACCATTGCAGATCAGGGCTTCTAAGAGCTGGTACTTAAGGACAATACCTTCCACATGATCAATGTCTTCGCCAATCACGAGGATGCGGCTGTGTTGGGACTCTAAAATCTCGTCCCGAAGATCGGCTATGATCGCTTCCCCCGGCAAGCTCGTCAGGGCCACCCGAGGGGTCATGATTTCCACAGCGCGAATGTCATTGAGGCGAAAGACCCGTCGGATCATTTCCGCCTCATCCTTTTCGATAATGCCTTCTTGATGACCGATGGAGGCTAGCAGTTGGATTTCGCTCTCATTGGTGGTGGGTCGTTGGGGACCTTGCACGAGGGGAGCAGTGATGCGCTCTAGTAGCCACACAATCGGGGAGAACAGCCAGGTGATGCCCTGTACCGGCATGGCCACCGATAGGGCAATGGGCTCGGCATAACGCTCAGCTAAGGTTTTGGGTAGAATCTCGGCAAACAGAATCACCGAGAAGGTCAATACCCCCGAAAATACCCCCAGCAGAGTGTCGCCCAATACACTGGCGGCAATGCTGCCGATGGTGATACTGCCAACGATGTTGAACAGGTTATTCAAAATCACGATAGAGGCGATGGGGCGATTGATGTGCTGCCGCACGGCTAATAGGGCCAACGCCCTGGGTTTTTTGGTTTGGGCCAATTGCCGCACTTTGAGGAGGGATATCGACAACAAAGCGGTTTCGGTCCCTGAGCACACCGCCGATCCGATCAACATAATCAGGACCGCGATCGCAAGTTTGAGCATTCCTCCTGACCCCTTCAGCCCCTTCTAAGAAGTAGCGCTGCTATGATTCTGCTAATCCAACTGTAAGGCCACCCCGTCTAGGCGTGTCAGGGCTTTGTCAGGAAAAACCATTCGTCCGCATTTTCTAGGAGATTTTCCCTTTATGGCTGCCCCCCTTTTGGATGTGCACGATTTGACGGTTCAGTTTAAGACTGATAGCGGCACCATCCAGGCGGTCAACGGCATCTCCTTTACCCTGCAACGGGGCCAAACCCTTGGCATCGTTGGGGAATCAGGCTCCGGCAAGTCGGTGACCTCCCTGGCGGTGATGGGGTTGGTGCCCAGCCCTCCGGGCCAAGTCACCGGCGGAGAAATTTGGTTTCGCGCCCAGGAACAAACCGACAGCATCAATTTGCGCAGCCTCTCGCCGACCCAATTGCAAAAACTCCGGGGCGGGCAAATTTCGATGATTTTTCAGGAGCCGATGAGTTCCCTGAACCCGGTCTATACCTGTGGCTTTCAACTGGTTGAGGCAATTCGCCAACACCAGGACATGACCCCCGAGCAGGCCGAGAAGGAGGCGATCGCCCGCCTCCAGGAGGTCAAGCTGCTGCCCGATAACACCCAGCTCCACGACACCATCGCCGCCGAACATCCTGACTGGTCCGTTACCCAAGTCACCCTAGAGGTCACCCGTCGCAAGCAGGCTATCCTGAATCGCTTTCCCCATGAGTTGTCGGGGGGGCAGATTCAGCGGGTGATGATCGCCATGGCGATCGCCTGTGACCCGGCTCTACTGATTGCCGACGAACCCACCACCGCCCTAGATGTGACCGTCCAGGCCCAAATCTTAGACTTGCTGCGGGAGCTGCGCGATCGCCGGGGCATGTCGATGATGTTCATTACCCATGACCTGGGAATCATCGCCGAAATTGCCGACCAAGTGGCGGTAATGTACCAGGGGGCAATTATGGAAGCGGGGTCGGTGTGGGAAATCTTCTCAAACCCCCAGCACCCCTACACGAAGGGCCTGCTAGCCTGCCGCCCTTCCCCCCAGAAACGATTACGGCAATTGCCCACCGTCTCCGACTTTATGGAGGTGGTCACCGACGACAGCGGTGCCCCCCGCATTCAGGAGCGCCCGCAAAACAGTGGCACCGTACTGCAATTCCAAACAGAAGTCACGGCAGTGGAAACCGCAACTCGCCTGCAAACCATCGAAAAAAATGGACCATTGCTGCGGGTGGAGGACCTGGCGGTGAGCTATCCCGTGCGCGGTATCTTTGGCACCCGTCGCCATGTGATGGCGGTGAATGGGGTCTCCTTTGACATTTACGAAGGGGAAACCTTTGGCCTCGTGGGGGAATCGGGCTGCGGCAAAACCACCCTGGGGCGGGCGCTGCTGCAACTGGTGCGGGCCAAGGGGGGCCACATCTGGTTTGACGGCCAAGATGTCCTGACCCTTAAGGGCAAAGCCCTGCGCAAGCTACGGCGGAACATGCAAATCATTTTCCAGGATCCGTTTAGTTCGTTGGATCCGCGCATGAGCATTGGGGCGGCGGTCGCAGAGCCCCTGCGCATTCACAATGCCGCCAGCAGTGCCAAAAATCGCCGGGAGCGGGTGGCCTACCTCCTGGAGCGGGTCGGGTTAGACCCCAACTGTGTGCATCGCTTTCCCCATGAGTTTTCGGGGGGGCAGCGGCAGCGCCTCTGCATTGCCCGCGCCCTAGCCCTAAACCCCAAGTTTATGATTTGCGATGAGTCGGTGTCGGCGCTGGATGTATCGGTGCAGGCCCAGGTGTTGAATCTGCTGAAGGAGTTACAGGCGGAGTTTAAGCTCACCTACCTGTTTATTTCCCATGATTTGGCGGTGGTGAAGTTTATGAGCGATCGCATCATGGTCATGAATCAAGGCCAGGTGGAGGAGATTGGTCCGGCGGACCAAATCTACTTCGAGCCCCAACAGCCCTATACCCAGCATTTGATTAAGGCGATTCCGGTGGGCAGCTTAGAGCGGATTCAGACATTGCAAGCGGGACGGGCGATCGCCAGTTGAAATCCCCCATTGCCCTGGGTGAAGAGGGCGATGTTCAAGATAACCCTAATCTTTCTGGTGGGAGAATTGATAAGCCCCCACCCCAGAGAGGACAATCGCCACCCCCAACAAAATCGGGATGCTATGGAACGGAAACGCACTTAGGGGCTGGTAAGCCGCCGCCCGCAACCCCGTAGTGGCATAGGTCAGCGGCAGGGCATACACCACCACCTTCAGGGCCATGGGTAGCGTGGCGGGGTCAAAAAAGGTTGCCCCCAAAAAGGACATGGGCACGATCAAAAAATTGTTGAATAGCCCCACACTTTCCAGGGATTTGACATTGAGCCCCACAATCACCCCCAGTCCCGCAAACACGGCACAGTTCAGCACCACGAGCAGCAGAAATAGCGGGTTGATAAAGCTCCAAATCTTGCCGGTAAAAATCACCGCCACCAAAATCACCGATGCGGCGGTCATCATCCCCCGCACAACCCCCGCCAGCATCTTACCCAGGTGTAGGGCCAGGGGATGGACAGGGTAAAGCAGCATTTCTGAAAAGGTCTTGGTGAAGAGGCGATCGCCACAAATCGAAAACGTAGTGCCCCCAAAACTAATCACCATGGAGGAGAGGGCAACCATACCCGGCAAAATAAACTCTAAATAGGTGTCACCCGCCGTGGGCTGACTAATGCGGTCTAAAGAACTGCCCAGCCCCAAGCCAAAGGCCAAAATGTAGATCAACGGAGAAATCAAACCCGACGCCGCCACCTGGGGAATCCGCACCCGCAGGTCGAGCCAGTCTCCCCAAAAGACCGTCAGGCTATCGCTGAGTAATTGCTTCAGTGGCTTGAGGGGCAAGCGTCGACGATTAACACCAGAGGTATGGGGGAGATCAGCGTACACAGCAGGGCTAGTTTTAATATTTGTTTACGTTCCTCCCACTTTACCCCAACTGGCCCAAGGTCAAGACAGGAACCCAGACCTACGCAGCAAATTCCAAACCGGCGGGGCTATGGTGACGACCATGGCTGAGGCTTATTGAAAGGGCAAAACCTCAGAAACCACTTCTACCACAATGATTTGCCCCGGCTGAATCGTCACCACTTGGGGGCCGCTGGCATAGGTGGTGGCAGCCCCTAAGGCCGCTCCCCCCAGCAAACCAATGCCCGAAAACCCTGACAATATCGTCACCGCCGCAGCCCCGAGACCAGAATTGGTGGCGATATTGCCCCCATTGGAGTCGCGGGTGCCCAGGAGCCATTCTGACTCTGCGAGTAGGGGCTGAGGTTCCCCACTGGGGGTGACCACACTCTGGGCCACAAATCGACGACCACTGTGATCGAACCCTTCAAACTGTCCTAGCACTTGGGTGCCAGCGGGCAACAATCGCCGTCCCGTCTGGGTATCCACCACATCTCCAGCCAACACGAGCACCTCGTACCAGGGCGCTTCGCGGTCGAGCACCAGGGGGGTGGGTCCGGGATATTGCAGCGATAACAGCGTCCCTACGGGCAGGATGGATGACCCTTGGGGAACCGCCGCGATCGCCGCCCCTTCAGAGACCGATTTGGCTTGATCCGGTAGCGGTGCCCCAAAGGGGATGGTGCCCTCTGGCGGGGGGGCCGTAGGCG
>CAYGVA010000015.1:0-40774 GCA_964353225.1 uncultured Leptolyngbya sp. | reverse complement strand
TTATCGTCACCTTTACGGGGGTGACGGCGCTCTTTTTTGGGCTGCCAGATCTGCTATCGGGGGGGCAGCGCTTTACGGTGACCCGCTATCTAATTCCCTGTTTTGTGGGGTTACAGTTGGCGGTGGTCTATCTGCTATCCAGTTTTTTCACGGCTCGCTCAAGCTGGAAACCTCGATTTGCGACGCTGACTTTCTCGGTTTTGATTTTGCTGGGGGTGCTTTCTTGCGGGATGTATTCTCAGGCGAATACCTGGTGGAACAAGCAGTTGAGTTCTAACTACCATCAGGTGGCTGAGTTGATTAATGGGGCAGACGCCCCGCTGATTGTGACAGATGCGTTTAGCTATAACCCGGCGAGCATGATTTCGCTGAGTTATCTACTGGAACCAGAAATGCAGTTTTTGTTGTTGCCCCGAGTTGAAGAGTCGTTTGCGGTGGAAGATTTGCCGACGGGCGTGGAAACCATTTTCTTGTTTAATCTGCCGGAGGTTTTTAGAGAGCAGTTTGAATCGCGCTATCAAATTAATTTTTCTCCCGTTTTTCAGGATCCTTGGAATCAGGTCTGGGAAAGTACTTCTCCATCAAACTCTCTTTCGGGAAATGGATTATGAGTCGCTTTTTCTACATCAAAACCAAGATACTTTCGGTTTTGCTTTCTCCAAACTGGCTAATAGTATCGAGGTTATCTCTCAGGACTTGAGTGATCTTGGCTGTTGGGCTATTACCAATCCGCAAGTAAATGAACTTGGGTGGATGCCCATATACCAAGCTGCGCTGGTGGAAGTCTGAGTCTTTGGAAACAATGACGAACTCATTTGCTTTCGCATAGTCCCAGATCACAGCATCATCTGTATTGGCCAGCCCCAATGTTTTGACATGGGCGGAATCAGGATACAAGTCAAGAATTCTGCCAACAATCCGATCAGACAAGTTTTCGTCTAGTAGCAGTTTCACAGCGCCGCCACAAATAACTTTCTCTCACGGTCAGCGGCAAAGGCAAGGCAGGCTTGTAAATCTTCTGGGGTCAATTCAGAGAAATCTTCTAAAATTTCTGACTGAGTCATGCCACCGGCCATATATTCCAATATGTCATATACGGTGATACGCATTTTGCGAATGCAGGGTTTGCCGCTACGCTTTCCGGGCTCGATGGTGATGATATTTTGATAGTTCATAACGATATAGAAGACTCGATTATCAGTTTTGATGCAGGCTAGAACGAATCGAGCTGAGATCAGGCTGAATGGTGGAGAGACGCTGCTGTACAGATTCTGCGAGCTGTTCGCGCTGTAGTAGATATGTTTCTACGTCGTCTTGATGGCGCAGATAGTAACCGATGGTGGTGTAGACATCAGACAAGGTCAGGGTTGTGTAACGATGCACAATGGTTTCCACCAGGGCACCGTCTTGCAAGGCTCGAATCACCGTTTCTAGAAGCACTCTGGAATTTCCCACACGAATTGCTCCAGTCTCGTCTGCATGGAGAGGCGGCGCTTCTCGTTCTAGAACAAGGCCCATAGGTCAGTTTTTTTTGTTGCGGATGTGCGGCGATCGTAGCTCAGAGGAAGCGGCACTGCCTCCTAAAGGGGTGAACCGATCCAACCTGCTTTCCCACAGCTTTTGAGTACGGCGGTAAGATTTGTACTTTCATCAAAGTTGTTAGAGCGCATCAACGGTTAGGTGTTCCTTAAGACACCGATTCGTTTGAGGTCGTTAAGCTGATGACCGCCGAACACCAACGACTCGAAGCCAGCCACAACCCCACGACACCTTGGAAACAGTGGGGACCGTACCTGAGCGATCGCCAATGGGGCACCGTCCGTGAAGACTACAGCGCCAATGGCGAAGCCTGGGACTACTTTTCCCATGCCCAATCCCACAGCCGCGCCTATCGCTGGGGGGAAGATGGCCTATTGGGGATCTGTGACGATCAGCAGCAGCTCTGCTTTGCGATCGCCCTCTGGAACGGCCAAGATCCGGTGCTAAAGGAGCGGCTGTTTGGCCTCACCGGCAACCAGGGCAACCACGGCGAAGACGTCAAGGAATACTACTTTTATCTCGATAGCACCCCCACCCATTCCTATTTAAAAGCCCTCTACAAATATCCCCAAGCCGCCTTCCCCTATGCCGACCTGGTGCAGCAAAACCAACAGCGGGGCCGGGACGGCTTGGAGTACGAACTGCTGGATACCGGCGTCTTCGCCGAGGACCGCTACTGGGACGTGTTTGTGGAGTATGCCAAGGCCGACGCCCAGGACATTCTGATCCAGATTTCCGTCGCCAATCGTGGCCCCGAAACGGCAACGTTGCAGGTGTTGCCCCACCTTTGGTTTCGCAATACCTGGGCTTGGCAGGTCGAGGCCAAACGCCCCCAGCTCAAGGCCGAATCTGCCGCCCCCACCATTGCCGCCCACCATCCTGACCTGGGTCAGTACTGGCTAACCTGTGCCCCTTTGTCTATGCCTGGTAGGGCGGCTAGCTTCGACTCCGCTCAGCCAGCGTTGTCTTCGCTCAGCCCACCGGCCCCCACCCTGGGGACTGAGCGAAGTCGAAGTCCCGCCCTCCTCTTCACCGATAACGACACCAACATCCAGGCCCTATTCGACAGCGAAAACCCCAGCCCCTACGTCAAAGACGCCTTCCACCGCTACGTGATCCAGGGGGAAACGGCTGCCGTAAACCCTGCCCAGACCGGCACCAAAGCCGCCGCCCAGTACCGCCTCACCGTCGCCCCAGGGGAAACCCAGGTGTTACAACTGCGCCTCAGTGCTCAGCCACTGCCGAATGGAACGGGTGGTGATTTTGATGCGGTAATGGCCCAACGCCGCCAAGAAGCGGATGATTTTTATCAGCACCTCGCCCCCGCAACCATGGCAACCCAGGAACGGACGGTACAGCGTCAAGCCTTGGCGGGTTTACTGTGGAGCAAACAGTACTACGGCTTTGACGTTAATCGCTGGCTCCAAGGGGATCCCACCCTGCCTGCGCCACCCCCAGGCAGGGACCGGGGCCGCAATCGCCACTGGTCCCACCTAGACAGCAACGACATTATTTCCATGCCCGACAAGTGGGAATACCCCTGGTTTGCCGCCTGGGATCTGGCTTTCCACTGTATTCCCTTGGCAATGGTAGACCCGGACTTTGCCAAGCAGCAGCTAGATATCATGACCCGCGAGTGGTACATGCACCCCAATGGGCAACTGCCCGCCTACGAATGGGCTTTTGGGGATGTGAACCCCCCGGTCCATGCCTGGGCCACCTGGCGGGTCTACAAAATTGACCAACGGTGCAGGGAGAAAGGCGATCGCGCCTTCCTAGAGCGGGTGTTTCAGAAGCTGCTTCTGAATTTCACCTGGTGGGTGAACCGTAAGGACGCCGACGGTAGCAATGTGTTTGAGGGGGGTTTTTTGGGGTTAGACAACATCGGCGTCTTCGATCGCAGTTCACCCCTACCGACCGGCGGTTATATCGAACAAGCCGACGGCACCAGTTGGATGGCGATGTATTGCCTAAATATGCTCACCATTGCCCTAGAGCTGGCCCAAGAAAACCCGGTCTATGGGGATATGGCCACCAAGTTCTTTGAGCATTTTCTCTACATTGCCGATGCCATGAACCATGTGGGGGAAGACCGCACCCAATTGTGGGATGACGAGGATGGTTTCTTCTACGATGTGCTGCATTTTCCCAACGGCGATCGCCAACGCCTCAAAGTGCGCTCCATGGTGGGGCTGATCCCGCTATTTGCCGTCACCACCCTAGAGCCAGATCTGCTGGACAACGTACCCGCCTTTAAGGCGCGGCTGGAGTGGTTCATTGCCAACCGCCCGGTCCTGAAGAAAAACGTGGCCTGCATGGAAACCCGTGGGGTAGGGGCGCGGCGGATGTTGGCCCTGTGCTACGCCACGTTGGATCGGGTGGAAACCGGAGACAAACTGCGGCGCATCCTCGAAAAACTCTTGGACGAAAACGAATTTTTGGGTCCCTACGGCATCCGTGCCCTGTCCCGTTACCATGCGGATCACCCTTACCAATTTGAGGCGAATGGGGAGACCTTTGGGGTCCAGTACGAGCCAGCAGAATCCAGCAGTGGCCTATTTGGGGGCAACTCCAACTGGCGGGGGCCGGTGTGGTTTCCGGTGAATTATCTGCTGATTGAGTCGTTGCAGCAGTTTCACCATTATCTGGGGGATGACTTTCGGGTGGAATGCCCCACCGGGTCGGGGCAATGGATGAATTTGTGGGACGTAGCGGCGGAGATTTCCCAGCGGTTGAATGCAATTTTCTTGCCGAATGAGGCGGGTGATCGCCCCGTTTATGGCGGCATTGAAACCTTCCAGACAGATCCCCATTGGCGCGATTACATCCTATTCCACGAGTATTTCCATGGGGACAACGGCGCGGGCATTGGGGCCAGCCATCAGACCGGCTGGACGGGGCTGGTAGCGAAGCTGATCCAGCAAACCAGTCAGTACGACAATCAATGTCCGACCCGTTAATGATGGGTGCTCACAGGCTTTATCACATCAGCCCAGGCGAGATTGCACATTCGGATCCAGGGTTTGAGACAGGGTCGCTCGATTGGCCACGACCATACCAGGGACTCAATTCGGGATTCGCAAACAGCCTCTAACGAAACTGGGTGACGCGGACAAAGGTGGAATCAACAATTTGCGGCTGATCGTCGATCAGCTGCACCGTAAAGGTGCGCTCCTCTTCTTGGCTGGTGCCGTCGGGGTAACGGTAGGTGTTTTGTCCTACAAGTTCGACAGTATTTTCGGTTTGCGTCATGACCCGCAGATTGCCGACCGAGACCTGCTGAAATTGCTGAAAAAAGTCTGGGTCAAACGCCTGGGCCAAGCGCCCACCCGTTGGATCTGGCCGGTGTGGGGATCGCTATCGAGATCCTGGGGAAATTGGCCGGTGAGGCAATAAATGGCGGTGAGTCCCAGGGCATAGAGATCACTACTAAAGACGGGGCGACCCACCCCCTGTTCGGGGGCCATAAACCCAGGGGTGCCAATCACTAAGGACACCGGACCGGGCTGAGACCGGCCCCCAGTGGGGAGACGACCAACGCCCACGGCGTCTTTGACCGCACCAAAGTCAATCAGTACGGGCAGGCGATCGGGCTCCCGCAGAATAATGTTGTCGGGTTTGATGTCGCGATGGATGATGTTGCGATCGTGGATATAGTTGACCACGGGCAGCAATTGTTCCAGCAGGGTACGAACCGCCCCTTCATCCCAAGGACCATGGGTCTGCACCTGTTGGGTGAGGGTTTCGCCCTCGATATGCTCCTGCACCAGGTAAAACTGGCCGTTTTCCTCAAAGTAGGCGTAGAGCAGCGGGATTTGCAGGTGCCCTTGACCGAGCTCCTCTAGCACTGCTGCTTCTCGGGTAAACCGGGCATTGAACTCAGCCTGCATGCCAGTGTCGGGGGCGGTGGGTTTGAGTTGTTTGACGACGCAGCGGCGCTGGCTGGGGGTGCGGGTGTCTGCTGCTAAAAAGGTGGTGCCAAATCCCCCTTCTGCCAGGTTGCGGAGAATGCGATAGCGGTTATCCAGAAGCTGGGACATGAATAGGGAGAGAGGGTTTGAGAGGGGGTGATCATGGTCATCCTACGCCAATCCTGCTATTGCGACCGGGTTTCGCTGGGTTGGGGTGAGACATCGGTTTTTGCCAAGATCCCTGGGTTCTGGGGGGTGACCTGAGTGCCTCGGGGAATCCGATAGAACCCAGGGACCTGAAGTAGCAGCGATCGGGAATTTGTAGCGTGGTGTCGAGGGGACGAGACCCACGGGTGAGGACGGAGATCAGGAATTTGTAGCGTGGTGCCGAGGGGACGAGACCCACGGGTGAGGGCGGGCCGTGGGTCGCACTGCGTTTGATCCACGCTACGGTGTTGCCTTTGACAACTGAAGTAGCGGCTAGGTCAGAAAGCAAGCTGAAAATCACTTGGCAAGTGACTATTTTGAGAAGGATTTTTGGCACCCGTAGCAATACGCCCTGCCTTTAAAGCGAATTTTATTGTTAAAGCAAAATAACGCTACTTTCTCTGAGATGGCATTTTTGCATTTATAACAATAATATTTAGAATTCTCCTCTGTTTTTTGTTTCGCAGGGTTTGGCAGGTGAGTGATTTTCTTGGTGTTAATTAGTGGTTTATCAATTTGCTTTTTGGAGATCCCAAACTTATCGTAATAGTTAATGGTGATAGGCTTATGGCAACGAGCTAGTTTCTCAGCGATTTCCTTGACAGAGGCTTGTGAAATGGTCTTGGCCATTGAACCAAAGGTAGCAAGCATCCCTTCATTATCCAAGTTATCCTGCGTTTGCTTGTGAAACTCGTCTGCCTTAATCAGCATGTCTGTATTAAAGGCTTTTTTGCTTGGGCGAATGACTCTAGATTTTGGAGAAACTAGGATGTATGGGCGGAAACCAGGCAACAAAGAGACGCCCAATCTCTTGGGCAGCATCTCCTCTTCTTTTAATAGGCTCTTGAGAACCTTGACATGCCTTTTGTTTTGCTCTATGGGAGATTCGATGGATAAGTAGCGTTTTTGATGCCAAACCAAAAACTCACCATGCTCAGTGACTTTTACGCCTTGAGAATAGTGCTTGGTTTCTAGAACGTAAAAATCTAGGAAACGGTTGATGAGTAAGTGGTCGATTTGAGCCACATAGCCCTTATGCTCGATTCTGAGATCATGAATAATCGCCCAGTTCTTGGAGTCTTTATAGTAGAAGTCAATGAAATAGGCTGAATCCTGTTCACCCTTATTCCCAGCCCGCAAGATCCTTTGCTCTTTCTCAATCTTTTCTAGTTTGTCTTTAGGGAGATTAGGGATATTCCTGATGACTTCTAACTGCTCTATATTTCCATCGATAGGATCTTTTCTTTGATGATCATGCGTCAAAGCTCTGCATCAGATTTGCAAGGTGAATTTTATTGGAATGGGAGTTTGAATGTAATTTGCCCTTATATTCTGGGAGGAAAAGATGGACGAGGAATTTCAAATAGTGGAAGTTCTCATAATTAAGGTCTGTTCTTTCCAAATTTCTAATAATTAAAACTGAGGCTGAAGAACTGAACGCTTAGCTGAGTTCTCGATCTCTAATTTAAGTGAAAACAAAAACAATGGACAGTATCCACCCTGCGTAACCGTCCCCTGAGCGGAGTCGAAGGGGACATCTTGCATAGGTTTTGGCTTCGACTTCGCTCAGCCAGCGTAGTACCAGGGACGCTTACCCACCCTGCCAATCAACCCATGTATTCAGTTGTATGAAACACGCCCATTTTTATCAATGGTAATATAGTTCATTTTCTGTAGTTCATGTAATATTTCTTCTTTATCTTCGTCTGATATGCCACCCTGAAACTGAAACATTGCTCCGATAGAATTAAGTACAGTTTTTCTCTTTACAGGTTTCAACTTCAGTAAGCGCTCAGCAATATATTCAATGGTATTGGGGACATTTACCTTTGATGACCTGATGCTAGGGTTCTCCTCTTCCTCTTCTTTTCTGGCAAGCTGAATAAGAAGCTGAGAAAGTCGAAGCTTGTCTCGGTAATGCAATTCTTCGCAAAGCTTTACGATTTTGCTGTAGTTTGTATTCCCCATATAAATATTGAATGGTTTCTTGACTGTGGCTAAGGTTGGAATTTGCAGGTTTAATACGGCTCAAAAGGAGATTTAGAGATTGCTAAATCCTGTTAGCTTATTCTTCGCGAAATTCCAGAATACTGTCAACTCACTGTCTGCCTTTAAGGCTAGCTGCTGCCCTACCGTTACCTGCCCGATCGCTTCACAAACCAACCCCCGCTCTCGAAACCGCCCCTGCAACGCCTCTAAATTCCCTGGCGATACCGCCAACAAAAAGCCGTAACTGGGGAAGCTCAGCAACCATTGCTCCAAAGGGACTTGATCCGGTCGAGGCATCGCATCAATATTCAGCACCGCTCCACAACCCGAGGTTTCTAACAGCATCAGCGTGGTGCCAATAATTCCCCCCATGCTGACATCTTTCCCCGCCTTGCACAGACCCGCCTCCGCAACCTCCGGCAGCAGCGCCAAATTGCTCTGCAACACCGCCGGGTCTTTCATTGTGGCCGCATCCCAAAACGGGTACTTGGGGTGCGATCGCCCCTCTAAATCCGTCACCAACACCAATGCATCCCCCGGCTGGGCGTCAAAGCTGGTAATCAGATGGGACGCCCGCCCCAAAATCGCCACCGACAAGGCTCCATAGGGGCTGTGGCAATTGGTGTGCCCCCCCACGATCGGCACGTTAAAGGCTTTGGAAGCGGCGATCATCCCTTCCCAAATGGGCTGAGCGTCCGCTTCTGTTTCGCTCCAGATTGCATCCACCACCGCGATCGCCCGCCCCCCCATGGCGTAGATGTCGCTGACATTCACCAACACCCCGCACCACCCCGCAAACCAGGGGTCTGTTTTCACCAGGGTGGGCCAGATGCCCTCGGCGGCTAGGAGCAAATAGTCGTTGCCATCGGGGATGGCGGCGCAATCATCCCCCAGCCAAATCGGGGCTTGGGTCACCCCATGGGGCACATAGCGGCCCAGGTGGGTGGCGGCGGTCTGGATATCTCGCTTGTGCAAGATACCCAGGGCTTGCCGGAGTTCGGCGACTAAGTTGGCCAGCATTAAGACGCTCGGCGAGCCGGTTGCGTTAGGGCCGGTCGAACCTCGGTGCCAGGGGGATAAAAGTTGAGATCGGCTTCCATCAGGTGGTGGGGCCGATCGCACACGGCAATTTCTTCCAGGGATTCCCAATGCTGCCGTTTAAAGAAGCGCACATTTTGCAGTTGCACCGTGGCTAAGAAGCGATCGCACCCCCAGGTATTGGCGGTGGTCACGGCCTTGTGGATCAACCCCTTGCCGATGCGACCGACGCGGCGGTAGCGGGGATGCACCCCTAGGCGACCGCCGTACCAAAAGCGATCTTCAGATTCATAGATGCGCACCACCCCCACCACTTGGCGACCAGCAATCACATCATGCTCTACGGCAATAATCGGATAGGCGGTGTCATCAATATCGTCGATATCATCTCCGGTAAAGAGGCCCTGCTCTTCGCAAAAGATGGCCTGGCGCAGGTTGAAATAGGCCTGCATCTCCCAGGGGGTTCGGGCGAGTTCAAAGCTATAGCGGCGCAACGACATCGAGATTCCTCCTCACTAAACATAAATGTGGTTTTATGCCGGGGCTTACGCATTTTCAAATCTTGAGCTAGCCGATTAGGTTGGGATCCCCCCGGCTGTCGCCACCCCCCTTGAGAAGGGGGCAGGGGGGATCTTTCGATACATTGAGGGATTATCGTCACGCATCAGACTTACTTTTCGAAGGTCGATAATGCTGAACAGGCTCCGCATTTGGCGCACCCGGCATTGATCGACTCCGAGGTCATGCCCGCCGCCTTCAGCATTGCCCCCACTTTTTGATAGAGGGTAAACATAAAGTCGGTGTCGGGGGCGGGGTGGTTCGCCAAGGGGGTTTCGGTGATAGGCACAAAGGGCACTACAAAGGGGTAGACACCGAGGTTGATGAGGCGATCGCTGGCCTCTACCAGGGTCTCCAAACTGTCCCCTAAGCCCGCCAATAGATAGGTGCTGACCTGGCCCCAGCCAAAGACCGGCACCGCTGCGGCAAAGGCTTCAAAGTAATAGTCCACCGGCACTTCCGCCTTGCCGGGCATGATTCGCGCCCGCACCGCTGGGTCCACGGCTTCTAGGTGCATCCCCAAACTGTCGATGCCTGCGGCCTTCATCCGCTCAAACCAAGCAAAGTCATCGGGGGGTTCACACTGGGCCTGGATGGGAATATTCACCTGCGCCTTGATCGCCTTGGCGCATTCCGTCAGATAAGCCGCGCCGCGATCGGCGGTATTGGGGGTACCGGTGGTCATCACCATATGCTTGACCCCGTCCAGCTCCACGGCGGCAGCGGCGACTTCCGCCAGTTGGGTTGGGGTTTTGCGGGCAATGGTGCGGCCCGCATCAAGGGATTTTTCGATGGCGCAAAATTGGCAAACGGTGTCGGGGTTGCGATAGCGGCGACAGGTTTGCAATACCGTGGTCGCCAGCACATCGTGGCTGTGGAGTAGGGCGATGTGGCGATAGGGGATGCCGTCGGCGGTGGTGAGGTCGTAGAACCGAGGCTGCTCGGGGAACGAAATCGGGGCCAGGGGTTGCAGATCGCGCACCAGGGTGGAACTCTGGGCCTCCGATGCACTGGCCTCAGGGATTTCCAGAACAAACGGCGACTGGCTGGCGGTGCCCGTGTAGATGGGAACCATGATCGTGGTGTCGCCCACCGTTACGGCCTTGTGATCCGAGGGACCGGCCCCCCCCTTACGCCCTGAGGCCCCCCCGCTAGCATCCCCTAGCCGTAACCCTTGGGACTGAAGTTCTGTAATCAGCTTTTGCTTATTCATGGGCGTTAGGAGGGTGACGGGGTAAAGGAGTGGGGAGTGAAACGGAGCGGGGAGACGAGGGAGCAGAGGGGCGAGGGTAGGAATGATTGGGTGGATTAGCCTTTACGCCCAAGCCCCCAATCGCCCAAGCCCCCAAGGCTAACCATCTGTCTGCACCGGTTCAGCGCTGGGTAAGGGCGGCAGGGTTTCAAAAATGGGGGCGGTACCGTTGGCGCGAATTGAAGGATTCATGGGGGTGGTGACGGACCAAGCCTGATCGTTGACCTGAAGCTTGAGTAGATCGGGGCGGGAGTAATGGCCAACCGAATCCATCATGCGCTTGCGTTTGGTAATGAGAGAAAAGTCTAGATCGGCGATCGCCATCCCCTCCCCCTCAGTAATCGGGTCGCAGAGGGGCACCCCTTCTGGGCTGATGATGGCGGTGTAGCAGCCCCCCTGCAGCACGCTCTGAAGTTTTTCGTCCGGGGTAATTTGTTGCTTTTGCTCTGGGGTGAGCCAGCCAGTGGCGTTGACCACAAAACAGCCGGACTCTAGGGCGTGGTGGCGCATGGTCACCTCGATTTGGTCCCCAAAAATTTGCCCCACCATAGAGCCCGGAAACTGCCCGCAATGGATCTGCTCCCGTTGGGCCATCAGGGCATAGCGGGCCAAGGGATTGTAATGCTCCCAACAGGCCAAGGCACCTACCCGCCCGACGGTGGTGTCGATGGCCGTCAACCCAGCCCCATCGCCTTGCCCCCACACCATGCGTTCGTGGTAGGTGGGGGTGATTTTGCGGCGCTTCAGCAGCAGGGTGCCGTCGGCCTCAAAAATGAGCTGAGTGTTATAGAGAGAACCGCCGTCTCGCTCGTTAATTCCCAGCACCACCACCATGGCGTAGGAGCGGGCTGCGCGGCTAATGGCATCCACCACTGGTCCAGGCACCGTCACCGCCTCTGCGTAAAGCTGCATGTGGGACTTGCCCATCAGCACTGGGGGCTGCACAAACGAAAAATAGGGGTAGTAGGGGATGAAGGTTTCGGGGAAAACAATCAGTTGCACCCCCTCGGTGGCAGCGGTGGAGATCGCGGTCAACACCTTTTCGGTGGTGCCATCGCAACTGTATAGGACAGGGCTGATCTGCACCGCCGCCGCTCTGACGGTTTGGGTGTAATCCATGGCGATTCTGCGCAGAGGAGAGGAACTACATGACGAAGGGGAAAAGGCACCAAAGATACCGACTCTAGCGCTAGCGGAAACCCACACAGGGTCTTTGGTCCCAAGATTAAAATTTTGCTGAAGGACAGATCGGGCTGTGCCCCTGTCTTTATGATTTCGCTCGTTGGGCCAAATCAAATAGAACCGAACAATAGGGCGAGATTGCCATGGGCTGGAGCACCCCCGATATCATTGCTCCTGTTCATCGGGGGATGCTTCAGCCCAATCACCTACATGGTCCAGGTATCGAGGATGAAGGCCCCTTCCTTGCGGTGGACCAGGACAATATCCAATACATCCAATGGATTGATCGGGGTAATGCCAGGAATCAAAGAGGGTTCGCCGTGGCCATAGAGGGCTTGCAGGGCAAAGCGGCAAGCGTAAACCTTGCCCCCTTCCTCCATGAGCTTGACCAATTGATTATTCATAGCCAAGTGACCGGGGAAAGCCTCATCCCCTAGCTTCGGGAACCCCCGCTGCACCCCCAGGGTGACCCCAGGACCATAGAGCAATACAGAGGTGTCAAACCCTTTGCGAATCAGGCGGGTGGCTTGGAGCAAATTCACCAACCCAATAGAGCCTTCGAAGGCGACGGTGTGAAAGGTGACTAGGGCCTTTTCGCCAGGCTCAGCTTGCACATCAGGAAAGACTTTCTCCTCATAATCAACAAAAAAGTCTCCAGCCTTGTGGGCAGGTGCTGTCACTTCAGGCATTACAAAATCCTCTAAAAATGGTGAAGAGAACCGCGATATGACGGCTATTAACAGCACCCTAAAGGTGATATTTCCCCTTCCTTGTATCAACAGTCACAAAAGCGCTGAATCTATCTTAAAGAACAGGTTGATCTGAATTTTGCGGGGATTTTTGAGATTTATTTACTGCCAACCTATCTAAAAAGACAGGTTTAGCATAAAGACAGTTTCAGGATGTTTAGGGTGGTATTCCCTCAATTTAAAGGCTGTTTTGAGTAATCTCAACCTAATCAGCCTGTCTTTATGGATAGGAGAGTTGAGATGATTCCACAGGGATAAATGGTTTGATCTGCAACCGCCTCTCTATAAGATGAGTATCCAGTATTTTGTATTCAAAACTACAGGAATGGGGTTTGTGGCCCCTTAACCTTTGGAATATTCGGGCTTAATTGCTAGCCACAACGCTTCAACACTTATGACTACACAATATTCCGTCGTCATTATCGGTGGCGGTCAGGCAGGGCTGTCGGTGAGCTACTGCTTGAAGCAACGGGGAATTGACCACATTATTTTTGAGCGCGATCGCATTGGCCACTCTTGGCGATCAAAGCGCTGGGATTCTTTTTGTTTAGTTACCCCCAATTGGCAATGCCAACTGCCGGGCTATGCCTACCCCGGTGATGACCCCAACGGGTTTATGCAAAAGGATGAAATCGTCGGCTATATCGAGAGCTACGCCGCGTCCTTTGAGCCGCCCGTGAAAGAAGGAGTGGCGGTGCAAAAGGTGCGCCGTTTGGGTGTCGGTTTTGAGGTGACGACCGATATCGGCACCTACACCGCCGATCAGGTGGTGATTGCGGTGGGGGGCTACCACACTCCAAAAATCCCCCGCTTGGCGGAACGGTTGCCCGCCGACATCGTGCAGATCCATTCTTCGGAATATCGCAGTGCCAAGGCATTGCCTGAGGGGGCCGTGCTGGTGGTGGGTACCGGTCAGTCAGGTTGCCAAATTGCCGAAGACTTGCATCTTGCAGGGCGATCGGTACACCTATGCGTGGGGGGGGCACCGCGATCGCCCCGCATGTATCGGGGCAAAGACGTGGTGGATTGGCTCCATGAGCTGGGCTACTACGACATCCCCGTCCACGAGCATCCCCAAAAAGAAACCGTACGCCACAAGACCAATCACTACGTCACCGGACGCGGCGGCGGGCGCGAAATCGACCTCCGCACCTTTGCCCTAGAAGGCATGCAATTGCATGGTCGCTTGCGGGAGGTGGGCGGCGAGACCCTGAATTTTGCCGATGACCTCAAGCAAAACTTAGACCAGGCGGATGGCGTCGCCGAGAGCATTAAACGCACCATCGACCAGTACATTGAGCGCAAGGGCATTGACGCCCCCATTGAGCCCCCCTATCAACCGTCCTGGGAACCCCAGGCGCAACCTCTGGCGCTAAACTATCGCGAGGCCAACATCACGACGGTGATTTGGAGCATTGGCTACGGCACCGACTTTAGCTGGATCGATATTCCGGTTTTTGATGGCAAAGGGTACCCCGGCCATGAACGGGGGGTGACGCCGGTGCGGGGGCTCTACTTTATCGGGTTGCCCTGGCTTTATACCTGGGGGTCGGGCCGATTTTCAGGGGTAGCCCAGGATGCGGAGTATTTGGCGAATCACATTACGGCCAAGCAAACCAGCCAGCCGAACTTGAGTAAAGTTGTGAATGAGGTGGCGATGGGTTCATAGCAAAAATATTCAGTTTCTGTAGTATCTAATAGCTTTAATTCCCAGGGATAGAGAAACTCTAATTTTGTTTACATCAAGCCAGTTTTCAGTCTCAACTTAATCTGCCAAAGATTGGCTTTCCTCCACAGATTTTCTAAATCATAGAGGTTCTTAGGCATAGACTCTACCCTCAGAAAGTGACGCTTAAGTTTTTTGGCTAGGTCAATGGAGGTGAACTGTTCGCATTTAGGCGAAAAGATGAAATCACGCGCCCGAGTTCTCATGGCGTGAAATTCCTGATCGCCCATTGATTTGATTTGCCCTATGAGGGATGGGTAGTCTGTGCCATCGAACTCTATATAACAATCATTGGGGATGTATTCTGCTATATCCGTAGCGCCAAAATACAAGGGCACGGAACCAGCAAAAAAAGCTGAGAAAATCTTCTCAGTCACATATCCACATTCTCGGCTGTTCTCCATACAAAGCGTGAACTTATAGTTCCTCAGCGTCAAAAGCTTTTCATTGCCCATGAACAAACCTTTGATGACCCCTTTCCAACCCACATTATCCCAGGATCGGGTCTGCTCCCAAACTCGACCATAGGTGTGAAATTCATCCTTGAAAACCTCGTCGAAAAAGGCCACTGCTTTTTCTCTCTCATTGTCACCCAAAAGATTTCGATATTCCTTTTTATATCGTTGGTGAATCATAGCAACCCAGAATTCTGGATAATCTTTTAGATCCTGGATTTTCGTGAATTCTTGAGGAACAAAATAAAATTCATCTTCAGAAGCGCCATCATCTTTTCTAATCCCCATGAATCCACCAAATGGATTCCTAAAATTTTTCTGATATCTAGCTTTGTATCTAGAATAAGGCTCAGACAACAATAATATTGTCCGACTCAGGGGGAATTTCGGTGATATTTTCCCATTGACTGAAACAAAAAAATCTGCGTCTCCTGGCTCCTTCACATATGCAAAACCTTGGGATTCAAGGTGAGAAAATCCAGAGTTTCCATGGACATCCTGGCAGGAAAGCATTTGATACAGCAATCCCAGATGATGATTCTCACAAAATTTCATACTAAACTCAGTCAGGTCATTTATGACATTTGCACCCCATCATATTCACAAGCCATGGAGATTCCTTAATGGAAATCATCTTGAAATAACAATGACATCATTGTTTTTCCCGAAGAAAATTCTGGCATTTTTCCACTGTCGAGATAAAAAATGCATATTCTTATAGATGTAACATCCTGGAATTCAAGGCAAGAGAATCCAAGTCTTCATAGGTATCTTGGCAGGAATATATTTAATACAGCAATCTCCGAATAGTGATTTTTACAAATTTTCATATTGGATTTACTCTGGTTGTTTTTCTTTTTTGTTTCCTGCGACACCAAAAATCATGCCAGACTTTTCTTGCTGATCAGAGGAAATTTAAAACCCTTGAAGTTACGTAGGAGTAAAAGGGTTTTCACGGTTTCAAGGTGCGTAAAATTGCCATTCCAGAATTTTCTTTCGAAAACAAGAAACAATCCTGATGATGCCAATAATTAGGGGGATTGCTGAATCGACGCTATCCCCTCCATTGCCTTATCTATCAGCAGTTCAGTTAATTCAGAGAAATATCAATAGGACAATCTTTACAGGGGGCATTACTGTCCCTCCCAGATGTTTTTTCCTCGCCTGTGCCCTGTTTCGCATTTACGATGCTCACCGTTAATCTCAGAACATGAAAAAACGCTATCCGATCTTAGTGGTAGCTCTGGCGGTGTTGGCCGGGGGTGGTCTGAGTCTGGACTGGAGATTACTCAGTCGGGCCGTCACTTATCCTGCAACCCCGATCACCACTGTTGACTGGTATGAACCGATGGCGACGGTGCCAGGGAATTTCTCGACGCCCTTACCCTCCGCCACCACCCATGGGATTCCTGTGGTGGCTTTAGAGGCGATATCAGACTATGCGGCGGCCCAATCATCGCGATCGCTGCTGGTGCTCCACCGGAGTGAAATTGTCTGGGAGGAATATTGGCAGGGCTATACCGACACCAGCACCTTCAATTCCATGTCTATGGCAAAAACGGTGCTGGCACTGCTGCTCGGCATTGCCATAGAAGAAGGGCACATCGGATCTGTCCAGGACACCGTGGCCACCTATTTGCCAGGGTGGGATCAGAACGATACCCTCACCCTCGAAGACTTGCTCTACATGCATTCGGGACTGAGAAACCGCGATCGCACCGATAGTCCCTTTTCAGATTTGGTGCAAATGTATCTGGGCTCTGACGTAGCGGCCACCGCCCTGGGCATCCCCAGCATCGCGCCCCCCGGCAAAACCTATGACTACAACAACGCCAACAGCCAGATTCTGAGCTTGGTGTTGCAGCGGGCAACGGGCGAAGCCTACCCAAAATATTTATCCAGTCGGTTATGGCAAGCGATCGGGGCTACGGAAGCCCAGGTCTGGCTCGATCGCCCCGCAGGCAACGCGAAAACGTTTTGCTGTTTATTTGCCACCACACGGGACTGGGCGCGGATTGGGCAATTGATCTTAAACAAGGGGCAAGTGGGGAAGCGGCAGGTGGTACCAGCAGCATGGATCGCGCAAATGCAAGTACCCTCGCCGATTGAGCCCACCTATGGCTATCACCTTTGGGTCAAGGCGCGCACTGCCAACTATCCGAATGTGGACCAGCGGGCCAGCGCAGCCTTTTTGGTCGAAGACACCGTGTATCTCGATGGTCGTGGTCAGCAGCGGGTCTATGTCATTCCATCCCTAGAATTGGTGATTGTGCGGGTGGGGGAAGATGCAGAGGATTGGGATGACGCGGTGATTCCCAATACATTGATTCGCAGCCTGCAGTAGGGGCATTGAGTCGAATGGCAGCCTTCTTGCCCCAACCAAACTGGCGACTGTTATGGCCGCTCAATCAGATCCGCAAGGGTCGCTGCATACTCGTAACCGTCCCACACATCACGCTGGCTGAGCGGAGTCGAAGCCAGATCTCCCGAAAAAGTCCCCTTCGACTCCGCTCAGGGGACGGTTACCCGCAAGGGTCGCTGCATACTCTTAGGGAGGAGATGCATTCAAGAATCGATAACAGGGTACATTTTATCAACCAAAATGGATGCTTAATCTCGCTTTTTTTGCGTTCAAAAAGCCATTTAAATTTCACTTATTTACCCATCAAACCTTTGGTGGATGCTGGATTCACTAACCTGCTCTACCTTGACTTTTGAACTTGCAACCGCCGCCGTAAAAAATTCAATTTCAAAGATGCAAGTGTTGAGGAACAAAATCAGTGGCCCTTGAAAATACTGTTTAGAATGGTCAAGTTACTCACCAAGGATAGAGACTGCCGTGACGCCTTCCCTTGCTACACCCGCCTTAGGTATCCCTACACCGTCATCAGCCCCTGCCAATCTGCCTTTCGATACGGTGGCCTTTGATGACGCCGTGATGGCCACCTACGGTCGCTTTCCCTTAGCCCTGGTAAAAGGCGATGGCTGCCGCGTGTGGGATACCGGCGGGCGCGAGTACCTGGACTTTGTCGCGGGGATTGCCACCTGTACCCTTGGCCATAGCCACCCCCGAGTGGTGACAGCGATCGCCCAGCAAGCCCAGACCCTGCAGCATGTCTCCAACCTCTACTACATTCCTAATCAAGGGGCATTAGCCCAGTGGTTGACCCAGCATTCCTGTGCAGACAAGGCTTTTTTCTGTAATTCCGGTGCCGAAGCCAACGAAGGGGCTATTAAGCTAGCCCGCAAATATGCCCATACCCAGCGGGGTATTGAGGAGCCGGTGATCATTACCGCCAATGCCAGTTTCCATGGCCGCACCCTGGCCACCATCACGGCAACGGGGCAACCTAAATACCAGAAGAATTTTGCGCCGTTGGTCCCCGGCTTTCACTATGTGCCCTACAACGATTTAGCGGCGTTAGAGGCGGAGATCGCGACCCTTGATCAAGACCAACCCCAAGTGGCGGCGATCTTGCTGGAACCTTTGCAGGGAGAAGGGGGGGTCAAACCGGGCGATCACGATTATTTCCAGGGGGTGCGGCAGCTCTGTGACGACAAGGGGATTTTACTCATCCTGGATGAAGTCCAGGTGGGCATGGGCCGCACCGGCAGCCTTTGGGGCTATGAAAACCTGGGCATTGAGCCGGATATCTTCACCCTGGCCAAGGGGTTAGGGGGCGGCATCCCGATTGGGGCGGTGCTGTGCAAGGAGCGTTGTAATGTGTTTACCCCCGGCGACCATGCCAGCACCTTTGGCGGCAATCCCTTTGTGTGCGGGGTGGCCCTTGCCGTGTGTGAGGCGGTAGACCAGCTCGATTTGGTCACCAATGTACAGGCCAGAGGACAGGAACTGCGAGATGGCTTAGGACAATTGGCGAGCCAATATCCCCAATGGTTTGACCATGTGCGGGGCTGGGGACTGATTAATGGTCTGGTGTTGAAGCCGGAGGCGGGCATCACTTCGCTGGATGTGGTGAAGGCGGCGATGGCGGTGGGGCTATTGGTGGTGCCCGCTGGTCCCCAGGTGGTGCGGTTGGTGCCGCCATTAATTGTCTCAGGGGCGGAAGTGCAGGAAGCATTGATGTTACTGAGGCGAGCGATCGCCCATCTAGCCACCGCTTAGGCGTTCGAGCCCAGATCCGGCGTGGCCCTCTCCCTGTCTTGAATGCCCCTTGGGCAATCGCTTGGCAATCGCTAAAGCAACGCTAAGCGGCTGTTGCAACAGCCGCTTAGCGCCATCGCCGGAGCTTCTTGGCGAAAAGACAACTGAAACACCCAGGGCATGGGTATGATGGGGCAGATCTTGGCCCCCGGCTCCTCCCTGGCAATACCTATGGCTGCTCAACTGCGCGTTTTTGTTCCGCCCCATCCCTTAATTCACCATTGGTTAGGCATTACCCGTGACCAAAATACGCCGACGGCCCTCTTTAGAACCGCCATGACTGAGCTGGGTCGCTGGCTCACCTATGAGGCCTCTCGCGACTGGCTTCCCATCTTAGAGGTGCAACTCGATACGCCTTTAGGGACGAGTCCGGCGCGGTTTGTCAATCCTGAGGTCCCGGTGGCGATCGTGCCGGTATTGCGGGCCGGATTAGCCCTCCTAGAGGGAGCCCAATCGCTGCTGCCCTTGGCTTCGATCTACCACCTGGGCTTTGTGCGGGATGAGGCGACATTGGAGGCCAATTGCTATTTAAATAAGCTGCCGGACCGTTTTCCCACCGAAACCCGCGTGTTAATCAGCGAACCGATGCTAGCGACGGGGGGCACTATGATGGCAGTGATGGCGGAGTTGGTCGAACGGGGGGTTGATCCGCAAATGGTGCGAATTATTTCGGTGGTAACGGCCCCACCTGCCCTCCAAAAGCTAGCGGATGCCTATCCAGCTTTAAACATCTACGCCGCTGCCATTGATGAAGGCTTAAATGACCAGGGCTTTATTGTTCCAGGCTTGGGAGATGCAGGCGATCGCACCTTTGGAACCTAGCCGCTACTGGCTTCCCTGAGATAACGATCTATTCAGCATCCGCTTTCGCGCTGGCGTCAAAGCGATAGGTTAGATGAAGGTATTGGTGTAAACGTTCTCGGCAGATAAACCATGGGGCAACAAGATAATTTTGGCAGCGGTTTTGTTCTGGGCACCCTATTTGGTGGCCTAGTGGGGGGGGTCGTCGGAGCCGTGGTCGCGGCCCGTGTCAATCGCTCTGTATCGATAGAAACAGAAGACAATGTGTTGTCAGACGTGCAGCCAGTCCCACCCCGATTAAGCCCCACAGATGCCGATATTGAGATGGCCCGACGGGGGTTAGAAGATAAAATCGCCCAACTCAACACCGCGATCGATGATGTCCGCCAACGGTTGGGCAGCGAAAACAACTACACCCAACCTATTCAGGAAGAACATTCAACCCAGTAAAAAAATGCGTTGAGGCGACCCATAGGGGTGGCAATTTCTCGACAGAGAATCCAGATCATCCGTTACACTAAAGGTCTGAAACATCAAAGCGATTATCAACGCTGGCATTGATAAGGAGTCAGATAAATCTATGGGTTCCTCCGCACTTGGATTAGTTGCCAGCACCTTGGCAACGTTCCTCAACATTTACTTTGTGTTGCTGATTATTCGGATCCTACTGAGTTGGTTTCCCAACGTTGATTGGTATAACCCGCCCTTCTCAGTGGTGAGCCAGTTAACCGATCCCTATTTGAACCTGTTTCGTTCCATTATTCCGCCGCTGGGTGGCCTAGACCTGTCCCCATTTTTGGCATTCATAGTGCTACAGATTGTGGCCCAAGGGGTCAGCCAAGTGGCCGCAACGGCAGCCGTGATGGCATTTTAGAATTTTCACCCATTAGCCCCCATGCAAAATCCCCCCCTAACCATTGTTAGGGGGGGATTTTGCAATCCAATATGACCGGGCCAAAGACTTACCGGACCCGACCGGTAAAGCCCTTCGCCTTAAATTTTTCTAACCTCAAGGGCTCTGGCTGGTTAGCCGCCACCGACACCCGAATTTCGAACGGACTTTCTCCAGGGGGAACCTCATCAATGCCCCCCAAGCGAAATCGGTTTTGCATGACGGGGTTATCCTCGGCGTCATAAATTTGGCCAAAGACATCGGCGTCAATCACGGGTTTGTTCGACCGATTCACAGCGGTGCCTGTCACCATGTAGCAGCGGGCAATTTGAATAGAACCCGCAGTCACCATCCCCTCGGCAAATTCTTCGGGGCAACTGGTGTAATCGAGATCTTTGAGTTCAATCGACGTCATGGCTAAGGCTGGCGGTGTATAAACCGTGCCCATTAACCAGACCACAGCCGTGATCACCGCCACGAGTGCAATCCGAAATCTTTTTTTCATGGTGACCTAACCAACCCAGCATTGACAGACCTCTTCAGCCTAACTCGAAATGTTGGCTCCAATGGTGGTCCCTAATTGGGCAGCCAAAGCCCGTCGCATCGTCTCCACGGGTGGCGATTGCTGTGTCCAAATTTCCAAGGCCGCCGCCCCCTGCTGCACCAGCATTTCGAAACCATCTAGGGCGACCAATCCGCGTTCAGCCGCTTGTTTAAGAAACTGCGTGGGTCTAGGGGTATAGATCAGGTCATAGGCGATCGCCCCATCAGGCAGGCGATTTATATCCATCGCCTCAACCGGTGATGCATCAATGTGAGGGGCCATTCCCAAAGGCGTGGTGTTGACCAACAGGATGGCCTCAGCCAGCAAGGGAGCAAGCTGATCCCATGGCGCTGTTTGGACATTCACCCCCAAAGGAGAATTTTGCCAACTCTCAGCAAACCGTTCTAATTTGGGCGCACTACGACCCACCACCCAGATATCCTGGCAACCCAATTGTTGACACCCAGCCACCACGGCCCGAGCCGCCCCGCCATAGCCCAAAACAACGACTCGCCCCTCGACCCAATCCACAGGTTGAGCCCTCAGCGGAGCCATGAAGCCCAGCACATCGGTGTTTGTCCCGGCCCATCCCTGGTCCGTTCGCCAAACGGTATTCACAGCCCCAATGGCTTGGGCGCTATCGGTCAGCGAAACCAAATGGGGAATCACCGCCTGCTTATGGGGAATGGTGACATTGAACCCCTGCACCCCGATCGCCCCCAGCCCAGCCATCGCCGCCGCCAACTGCTGACCATCCACCCGAAAGGGGACATAAACCCCATCCACCCCTAACTGCTGCAAGGCCGCATTCTGCATCGGGGGCGAGAGGGAATGGGCGATCGGATCACCAATGATGCCAAATACTTTGGTTTTACCTGTGATGGCAAGAGAAGCTGACAAGGAGGACATATCTTTTACTAGGATGATTTAACACACCTCACCAAACTTTAGTTCAACGGGCCACAACAGAATGGAAGCAATGGATTTTTTTCGCATGACCGAGGGGCGGTGGAAGTCGCAACGGGTCACCCATCACTTGGCCATGCGCCGGACTGAGCTGGGCGAACTCGAAATCAATGCCACGGTACTCCCTGCCGACGCTCCTCAAGTCGCTGCCATCTGCGCCATGCATGATATTGATGCCGCTACGGCGATCGGGGGCATTGATGTCAACTGGCAGGGTGCCATGGCCTGGGACGGCGACAAAGGACAGACAGGAGAAACGGTCATGGTCCTTGTCCCTGATCAGAAAAATGTTAAAACCGGATTGCTATTAAGGGAAAAAGGTTACGCAGAAACCAGCCCCGTAGTGGGGCGATACCTCGTTGATGATCAAGACGGCCTCGTCCTGATGACAGAGTACGAAACCATGAGCTCAGTGGAGCGGTTTTCATTCCTGAGTTCGACCCTACGATTCCGCACTAGCACGGTTTTAGGTCTCTCCAACACCGCCTCATTTTGTGTAGAAACCCTCATCCCCGATGGCGATGAAGATGCCCCTGCTCAAACCGTGCCCTCTACCCTGCCTGCCTGCAGCTACTCCGCCCTAGGCTGGTAGCGACTCCCCCCGATAACAGCCACCGGTAGCACCCACCCACCGGTTACGCCCCTGCAACCATGGCCACTTATAGCGCTTTATATCGGCTATGAACTTTTGGATGGGTTTACTTGATTTCCCATCCCAAACGGCGTACCTAATGCATAAAAACCTAATAGGGCCAGTCCCTACAGCAATGTTAAGCTCTGTAATGATTCCCTCAGAATTGCTAGGTTGCTCCTCCGCACTCCTCTATGATGCCTTTAAAAGTTTGTGAAAACTCTTGAGATTCTGGAGACTTAGGCGTGGCTATTTCTTTGTTGACTTACGCTCCAAGCAGTCAAAACTCGCGCGTTGCAGGGTATGAAGTTGGAGGAGATACTCAGCCTAGGATGTTTAGCACTGATAACATCCTTGACAATACCGATTTAAGCGTCCTGATTGAGGCGGCATATCGTCAAATTTTCTTCCATGCTTTTCAGGCGGATCGTGAGCCTCTACTAGAGTCTCAGTTGCGCAATGGACAAATTACCGTACGCGACTTTGTTAAAGGTCTACTGCTATCCAATACGTTCTACACCAGTTTTTACGAGAAAAATAGTAACTACCGGTTCGTTGAGCAATGTGTTGAGCGCGTTTTAGGTCGCCAAGTCTACAGCGAACGGGAGAAGATTGCCTGGTCCATCGTTGTCGCAACGAAAGGCATTCGGGGGTTTGTGGATGCGCTTTTGGATAGCGACGAGTACTTAGAGAATTTCGGCGATAATATCGTGCCCTATCAGCGGCGACGGATTTTGCCCAGCCAGTCTGCGGGTGAAGTACCAACCAATATTCGCTTACCCCGCTACGACGAGTACCACCGCTCTCTCCTGGGCTTCCCTCAAATTGTGTGGCAGACCCAAGTGCGACGGTTTATCCCCCAAGACAAGCAGGCCACGGCTGGCAACCCCTCTCTATTCCTGGGTATGGCCCGCAGCATCAGCCCATCTGGGGCTGCTTCCCCTCGGGTTTCTACCGCAAACATCAGTATGTCCCAGGTTCCTTACCGGAAATAGTCCCACGACACCAGTCGATCTGCTTGAAAGGGTAAATCCTTATCAAACAGGTTCTGATTACATTGTGAGTGATTCAAGGGGTGCTATTTTTAGCATCCCTTTTTTGATGACGGGTTATGATGCTGCCATACATGTAGTTCTGATGAAGCTATAACCATATCCGAAAAGGTACGGATATTATGAAGATAAGCATGGCATAGCAGGCCATGGCATTGGGTCATCCACCACCATGAGTACTATGGATTCCTACGAATCTTGGTCTAGTGCATCGGTTGCGGAACTGCAAAGACAGATCTACGAGCACCTACAGCATTGTCGGCAACAAGAGTCGACGGATGCGGTGCTCAGTCGATTTCAGCAGTTATTTATTCAGGGAGAAGGCTACCCTGATGCCGAGCCCTGGGATGCTCTGACTGAATTAGTGCATCTTTCCCAGGCAGAGCGGGAATTTAAATACACCCTCAACCGTTGCAGCTATACCCTGGTTAACCCTTGGTATACGCAGCCCCGCGATCACTGGGCAATTCCAGCGCTAGTTGCACTATTTGATAACATTCCTCAAGCACCGACCGATTGTTTTGTGACCCATCGCGTCCGAACGTTAAGTCAAAGCTTTACAGAAACAGAACAATTTGCGGCACTCAGACGACTGGCAGCTTTATTTGAGCCAGAGAATACAGCAGAGGAGATTGCGGCCCAGCCCATTGCTAAACAGTTACGGCATTATCCCTTTTTGTACGATAGCAGTCTGCTAACAAAGGATAGTGACCAGCATCAAAAGGAGCATGTAGGCGAACTGCGGCGTCAGGCTGAGACGACTTTTGGGGTTAAATTGGCTCGCTACTGGGCTCAAAACAAAACGGGTAAAGGGCGATCGCCCAGCAACCCCACCCGTCTACCCCAAGCAGAATTAGAAGCAGCCTTGCAGCACTACACCGGCAAGGTTGAGGGCAATCGCAGCCACCGCGATGTGGCGCAAATGTTTCAAACCTACAGTCGTACCGTGCGCTCCTTCCGCGAGTTTAAGGAAGAGCTCTTGGAATATTTACTGGCACCGTTAACCGATGCCGAGCCCCGTTATCGCAATAACGTCTTTAGCCGCTCCCTACGTCAATATTTGGGGGAGGCACTGCGGGACTTTGACAGCCAGATTCCGACTGAATTCATGATTATTACGGTTTGTCAGAAGCTGTTGAATTTTCTGGTGGTCCAAGGGAGACAACAGCCTGTTTTTCGACGGTTCTGGCAACTGATTCAGGATGTCGGACCGACCCTTGCCATGGGGGTACTTTTGCGCGTTGTTTTATTCTGCACTAGCGTCAAACCCTGGCTCGAAAATCGGATGGCAGTGCTGTTTAATCACCACGAGCATTATCGCTGTAAAGATGCCGCCTGGTTAATTACAACGCTAGAGCATGTCAATCTGGCCTTGGTGACGAATTTCGGAAAAGTTGGCTATTCCTTCTAAAGGCCAACCTCTGCGAACTCCTTGCGTTTAGAAAAGGCCAGGACAAATGGCTGAGTGATTCTAATTGAGGCAGTTTGAGATGCCCGTAAGGACCGGTTGTGCTCACCTCTTCTGACCATCAAGCCAAGGGTCTGGCTCCAACCGCCTCTACAATACCGGTGAAGTTTGCTTGGAAACCACCTCAGGTTTTACCCTGCCGTACCCGAACTAACCCTGTAGAGGGTGATCGATAAAGCCTATGCATCCTTAGGGCAGGGATGGCACCAACGACTTGGGCCTGCTTAGCTCGGCTCGAAGGAATAGGGCATTCCATATAGACTAACGACTAAGCTGTGTTCGCCCTTAAACTAGGGGATCTCAAAACGCTTTAGCATTGACCACCATGGGTTTCAGGTAATGTGGCCACGATCTAAATCCACCTTCTGGAGGCTGTCTATTGCCACCGAACTACAGGGGGGTGTGGTTGCACTGGTGCTGCTCAGTTTATTGGGGCTGGGGGGGAGTCTGATCTATTCCAGCTTTAAGGCCCATATTCGCCATGTTCAACAGATTCAGCGGGGGCAATCCCAGGTCATTGCGACTCGCATCAATGCCCGCCTAGAAGGACTGCTTAATGAGTTGAACTATGTGGCCAAGATTCCTGATCTAATGGCATTGCCTGCTACCACCCAGGACCTCTTGCTACAGGGGATCCTGGGCAACGATAGTACCTACGAAGCTGTGGCGATTTTGACCCCTAGTGGCCAACCGATCCGGGTCATTAATGCCTATGGCAACCATACCCGGCTCAATATTCTCGATCAGTCTGACCAACGGGTGGTGACATTTGTGGATCCTGCTGGCTCTTTGCCGGAGGATTGGCTACAAACCCCTGCCTTTATGCAAGCGATCGCCCAACAAGAAAGCTTTGTTTTTCCAGCGGAGGTGCATCCAGGCAATCATTTGGCCACCACCCTTGCGGTGCCGATTGTTAATCATCAGGGGCAGGTGATCGGTGTCCTGGTGGCAACCGTTGATTTATCGTTCCTAGATGCCATGATTGCCCAACCCCAAATGGGTGATACGGGCTATGCCTACATTATTGATCACCGAAAATGGGTGATTGCGAGTCGGCTAGGGCGGTCGGACTATCCTACGTTAAAAGATATTTCTAGCCGCCCCTTTGTCCAGCAATTAATTAATGCTGAGGCTGATGCGGTAACGACCTATCAGGGCTTAAAAAATTCTGAGGTCGTGGGGGTAAGCACCCTGATTTCGCAGGCTGATTGGTATGTGGTGGTCGAGATGACTAAACAAGAAGCCTACGGTTTGGTCTACCAACTGATCCGACAGATGTCTGTGGGTTTAGGTCTTGCCATTGCTCTGACCCTAGGGGTCATCTTAGTTTTCTCTCGGCAGATCACCTCACCTTTGCAAGCCCTCACCACTGCAGCCCGTGAAATCCAAGGGGGCAAACGTAATGTCTATGTCAAGGTGGAGTCTGCCAATGAAATGGGGATTTTGGCCGACGCTTTTAATCAGATGGCCGAAAAATTACGCCTTTCTTTTAAGGCTTTAGAAGAAAATAACCAAGTCCTAGAGAAACGCGTTGCCGAGCGGACGGCCAATCTGATGCTTGCCAAGGACGAAGCAGAGGCGGCCAACCGGGCCAAAAGCAACTTTCTAGCCAATATGAGCCATGAGTTGAGGACCCCCCTCAACGGTATTCTTGGCTATACCCAAATCTTACAAGCCTCTCAAAAACTGCCTCCCGAAAGCCACAAGCAGATTCTCACTATCCATGATTGTGGAGAGCACCTCTTAACCTTAATTAATGACGTTTTAGATATTGCTAAGATTGAGGCACAACGGCTAGAGCTGGACCCTAGTGAGATCCTGCTATCCCCCTTCCTAGAAACAATTGTCAATATCTCTCGGGTGCGAGCGGAACAAAAAGGGGTGGCGTTTATCTATCAACCTAAGCCCCCTTTGCCCACCGGAATTTTTGTAGATGGCAAGCGGCTCAAGCAAATTTTACTGAATGTATTGGGTAACGCGATTAAGTTCACGGACCAAGGACAGGTCACATTTACCGTGGCTATGGTGGCAACGGCGTTACCTGAGGTGACGCTTTGCTTTCAGGTGGAGGATACGGGGATTGGCATTGCCCCAGAGCAGTTGCAACGCATCTTTTTGCCCTTTGAGCAGGTGGGTAGCCGAGATCGCATGGCCGAGGGCACCGGACTCGGCTTAGCCATTAGCCACAATATTGCCACGATGATGGGCGGCAGTATTGTGGCTCAGAGTCGTTTGGGGGAAGGCAGTATTTTTTGCTTGGAGGTGACGGTTCCCCAAACAATGGCCGCCTCAGAACCGACCTTGCCCATTGCCGAGGGCAGGGCAATGCCAACACCGCTCGTAACAGGATTTGAGGGCGATCGCCGTCGCGTTTTAGTGGTGGATGATCATGCTGACAACCGGGCAGTTTTGGTCAATCTCCTGGAGCCCCTGGGGTTTGATATGGCCGAAGCCGCCAATGGCCAAACGGGCCTAATCCGAGCCCAGTTATTTGAGCCCGATGTGATTATCACTGATTTGCTTATGCCCGGGATGGATGGCTTGGCGCTGATTCGTCAGCTACGACAGGTGCCGAAGTTGAAGGATGTGGTCGTGATTGCAACCTCAGCCAGCGTCTCTAAAACCAGTCAAAAGGGGAGCTTCGCGGCAGGTGCCCAAGGATTTTTAGCCAAACCGGTCCAAGTCAAAGCATTACTCAACATGTTGCAGCAGCATTTAGGGCTGACCTGGATCCATGACCACCGTCATGTGACTAAGAGGCCATTTGAAAAGGAATAACCCGAGTTTAAATGGTAACCGTCCCACACATTACGCTGGCTGAGCGGAGTCGAAGCCAGATCTCCCGAAAAAGTCCCCTTCGACTCCGCTCAGGGGACGGTTACGTTTAAATGGGTACATCACATTTGTCAGGCCAGGTGCCCTCCATGCCCCATGAAATGTCCGATCGCCCTGGCTACCGCCCTGACCCTGGTCGCCTGTAGCCCCTCCACCCTATCAAAACCCCAGACCGTGGCTGAGCCACTCCCAGCTGCGGATAACCTGGCCCTGGTAAATGGCACCATCTACACCGTTGATGACGATCAACCCTGGGCCGAAGCCCTCATCATTGAGAACGGGACTATCACCTTCGTCGGTACCGATGCCGATGCCGCACGCTACATCACGGCAGAAATGACCGTGGTGGATTTAGACGGGTACTTTGTGATGCCCGGCATTCACGACGTCCATACCCATCCCCTAGAAGCCTTTGATGACTCGATTGCGGTGTGTGAGCTAGAAAACGGTATCCCCGTCGAAGCCCAACTCCCCACCATCACCGACTGTGCCGAGGCCAACCCCGATGCGCCCTGGGTGATGGGCTGGGGCCATGGTATCGACGATATTTTAGACACCGAGATCGCCCCCGCCCAACTCCTTGATCAGGTGGTGCCCGATCGCCCCGCCCTGTTCATGGAATTCACCTCCCACTCCCTGTGGGCCAACAGCAAAGCCTTAGAAATGGCGGGGTTTACCGCCGGCAGCCCCAATCCCCCAGGGGGCATCATCGTTAAAGATCCGACCACGGGGGAACCCACCGGCCTGCTGATTGATAATGCCGGGAATATCGTCCGGGAGTTGGCCTATCGCAACCCCTCAGCAGCCCAACTGGATGCCACCTATGCAGGGCTGCTCATCGGGTTGGAAGAACTGGCCCGCCATGGCATCACCTCCATTGCCGATGCACGGGTCTATTGGCGGCGACGACACCATGAGGTGTGGCAGCGGGCCACAGCGGAAAATCGGCTCACCGCACGGGTGGTGTTGGGGCTGTGGGCAGCACCGGAGCTGGGGGATGACCAAATCAAGACCCTCAAATCGCTCTATGACAACGACCCGGACAGTCTGCTGCGGATCACGCAAATCAAGCTCTACAGCGATGGCATTGTGGACTTGACCACCGCCGCCCTGAAGGAACCCTACGCGCTCACCTATGACTTCACTGTGGGCAATGGCCTCAATTACTTCACCGAAGCCCGTCTGATCGAGTTCATCACCGCTTTGGAGCCAGTGGGATTTGATTTTCATATCCATGCAATCGGTGATCGCGGCATTCACGAAGCTTTGAACGCGATCGCAGCCACCCAGGACGTAAATGGGACCGGCGGACGCCATCGTCTCACCCATTTAGAAGTGATCGATAGGGCGGATATGCCGCGATTTGCCGCGTTGGGGGTGATTGCCGATTTCCAAGTAGCCGGAGAATGGTCCGATCCCCATCGGTATGAAACCTATACCAGGGAACTGATTGGGGAGCGCAGCCACAATGCCATCCCAATTAATTCCCTCTATGAAACCGGGGCGACGGTAACCCTCAGCAGTGACTTTGATGTGAGTGAGATGAACCCCTTTGTGGGGATGGAACATGCCCTCACCCGCAGCCGCGAAGCCCTGCCCAATTTGGATGCGGTGATTCGCGCTTACACCATCAATGGGGCCTATGCCCTACGCCAAGAGGAAACGGTGGGATCCCTGGAGGTCGGCAAGTTTGCCGACCTCATTGTGTTAGATCAGAACCTGTTTGAGATCGCCCCTGAAGACATCGACCAAACCACGGTGCTATGGACCCTCTTGGCGGGGTCGGAAGTCTATCGGGACCCCAGCTTTTAGGGTTAGGACCGCATTACCCTAGGCGTCACTTCTGCCCCAATTGGGCAAAGTGGGCCTGGATGTCGGCAATGGTAAATAACGACTCAAAGGTCAGTCCTTTTTGCTGATAGAATTCAGCGCCTCCCTGCTGGCGATCGACTAGGGCCAAAATGGTATCAACGGTATAGCCCGCTAGACGCAGCCGCTCCACCGCTTGCCATGCCGATTGTCCGGTGGTGACCACATCTTCTAACACCACGACCGGGGTGCCAGGGGGCAACGCTGGACCTTCGATAAACGCCTGGGTGCCGTGGCCCTTGGCCGCCTTTCGCACAATTAAGGGGGTTAGCAATCGCTGCTCGTAGGCCCCCACTATGCTCACCGCCGTCACCATGGGGTCAGCCCCGAGGGTCAGCCCAGCGACAGCATTCACGAACTGGGGCACCATCGCTAACAGCAGCCGTCCCACCATCAGCCCCCCCTCGGCATGAAGGGTAACCTGCTTGCCATTGATGTAGTAGGTGCTTTTTTGGCCCGATGACAGGGTAAAGTCCCCCTCTTTGTAGGCCGCTTCACAGAATAAATCGAGTAGGCGATCGCGCAAAGCCAGCAAGGGCAGCGTCGTCAAAGTCGTGATTTCGGCAGAATTCGACACGGTCATGGCGGCAAAAATGAAGAAATAGTGAGCGCGTTAGGAAAGTTTGCGATATAAATGACAAGCATGCCCCGTGCTCTGGGGTAGCTTAAGGTTCGTGAATGGTTTCAAAAGCGGGTTTAACTGCAATCCTTTCCCTCAGGATTGTCCTGGGTAAAGGGTCATCATTCAACTAATCAACTGTTTATCTTCTCTCAGCCCTCAGGAGCAGAGTTATGGCTATCCGATTTATGTCCTGCTTAGGTGCAGCCGCCATCACAGCCGGGTTGGCGTTGGTTTCTTCGGCATCTGCTCAAGAGGCTCCCAGATCCCATTCCAGCAACGTGCCAGATGCGCTGGACGAAATCTACCACGGCAACCGCAGCACCTATTTTGATAACCGCACCGCTTGGCGTCAGGCCAGTCACATTCTTGGGTTTGGCGGCTTTGATAGTGCGGGCTTTCCCGAGCGGGAAACCGAATGGGATGCCGATGCCATCCATCGAGCCCACGTTTATTTGATGGATGTTCAGAATACCTCTGACCCCACCATTCGGGTGCCAGATTTGTATAACCCCTACAACACCTCGATTCAGCTATTACCCGTTTCCCAGTTCGGTAGCCGCGTGTCAGGCAGTGAGTTCGTGTATGAGCGGATTCCCATGCGCTAATCGAGATAATTGCCTGGGCTGCTTCATTAGGTCTAGAGAAACATCGGAAACGGATCACAATGCTGTGATCCGTTTCTTTTTGGTCTATCTGACTGTTGCACAAACCTAGTCCTCGACGGCGTAAATCACTTAACCATTAAGGTTTCTAGCCCCTCACCCTTATGCCCCTGAAAAAGGGTAGTGCTCCATCAGATCCTAGACATAGCGGGTCAAATGCACCCGATAACGCTGCTTCTTGGTTACCGCAATCTCCCCGACTTCTAGTCGTCCTTTACTGCGAATGGCCACTAAATCTCCCTGCTGGAGGGTGTGGCTAGATTGGCTGATCGGTTTCCAATTCACCCGCACATCACCCGAGCCTATTAAATCCACCATTTTGCTGCGGGACATGCCAAATCCGGCAGAGGCCACCGCATCTAAACGCAGTGAGGCTTCTACCGTAGTCATTTCCTTTTTCTTGGGTTGACGCACCCGCAACTCTTGCCAGTCAATGGGCCGGGTCTTGACCGGGACCGATCGCACCTGCATCAACTGCAATTCCAAAAATTCCACTAATTCCGGCACGACGATCGCCTGGGCTCCCCGTTCCCCCAAGACAATGATGTCCCCGACTTTTTCTCGCACCAGTCCGGTGCCGAGTAATGCCCCTAAGAAATCACGGTGGGTGGCGGTGTCAAACAAAAAATTACCGGCGATATCGATGAGCGCCAAGGGGATTTGGTCCGGTTCAAGGGGTAACTCTGAGCGGGCGATCGCGCCCCGCTGTCGCTCCGCCTGGGGATATCCCCCCCAGGTCACAAACTGAACATCCGTGAGGCGCTGACACAGCCCTTGGGCTTCCGCCAACTCTGGGGGAGAGAGAAAGTCCGTGACCGTCACCTCCCAGGTACGGATCGCTTGGTCAGCCAGATCCAGCACCCGTGTTAGGGCAGCGCGATTTTCGACGGTTTTGAGGAGGTCATCTTTGGGCAACATGCCGGGTTATTTTAGATCCGAGTAAGTTTTTAGAACCAAGGGTAGTTTGAAGGCTCGATGGCCTGAATGGATTTCACCATTTTGCCTCGAAGTCATCCCACCCTGGGGAGTAAAATATGGGCACAGGCTATCGCTACAGTGCCTGAACCCATTTGTTAACGCGGAGAATGACTGTCATGGCTCGGTATCGATCAATCGTAGGGATTTTACTGGCGGCGATCGCCACCTTCTTGGTGAGTTGCGGTGGCCCCCAGGTCGCGAAGGTCCCCACCTATACTCCCGCAATGCTAGAGCAGATCCAAATTTTGACCCCCAGGGTAACGGGCATGCGCGATCGCTTCTCCGAGCTAGAAGACTATATCCAGAACAAAGACTGGGTGGATATTCGCTCCTTTATCCATGGCCCCCTAGGTGAATTACGCCTGCGCCTCGGTCGCGTTGCCAACCAGCTCCTCCCCAACGATGCCCGTCAGGCTAAAGCCCTAATTGATGATCTTGCCGTTCACCTAGAGCGCTTGGATGCCGCCGCCGCCGACTATAACCAAGTGGAGTCGGGTAAGCAGTATCGCCTTGCCCTCGATGACTTTGATGCCTTCTTTGAGTTAGTGCCCAGCACCCCGGCAGAATAGCCATGACCCGAGTGGTGGTGGTGGGCTGTGGCATCGTGGGGGCCATGGTGGCCTACGAGCTTAGCCGACTGCCCCACCTAGCCATTACCGTCATTGACCAGCAGCGCCCTGGCCATGGGGCCACGGGGGCTGCTTTAGGCATATTGATGGGGGTGATTAGCCACAAGGCCAAAGGCCGCAACTGGCGATTGCGGGAAGCCAGCCTGCGCCGTTATGACACCCTTTTGCCAGAGCTAGAGGCCCTCACCGGTCTCTCTATTCCCCATAATCCTCAAGGTATCCTCAGTCTCTGTACTGACCCCGAAGCCTTACCCCGCTGGCAATCCCTCCAAGCCAGACGATCGCGCCAAGGTTGGCCCTTAGAAATATGGTCTCCGGAACAAGTGCAAACGGCATGTCCCCATGTGGACAGCACGGACTTAGTCGCCGGAATTTATTCCCCTTGCGATCACCAGATTGCCCCCAAAGCCCTCACCCAAGCCCTCGTGAAGGGGGCACAGCAGCATGGGGCCGAATTGATTGTCAATCGCCCAGTGCAGGGCTTTAACGCGATCGATGGGCAGGCCACGACCGTCAACACCGCCACAGACCATTACCCAGCGGATGCCGTTGTGATCACCGCTGGGCTCGGCAGCACATTTTTAGGGCAAACCTTAGGCGCAACGGTTCCCCTCGGTCCCGTTCTGGGGCAAGGGATACGGGTGCGGGTGCCAATGCCCCTAGGCCATGCCGATTTTCAGCCGGTGATTAATTGCCATGACGTCCATCTGGTTCCCCTCGGGGGGCAGGAGTATGGCGTGGCCGCCACCGTAGAATTTCCGCCCGATGCTGAGGCCCAGCCCCAGGCCGATCCCGCTCAACTAGATGCCCTGTGGAATCAGGCTGTGGACTATTGCCCTGCCTTGGCCAATGCCGACAGGCTGGAACAGTGGCAGGGGCTGCGGCCTCGTCCCCAAGGTCGCCCCGCCCCCATCATTGAACCCCTCGCGGGGTATAACAATGTTTGGCTGGCCACCGGCCATTACCGGAATGGGGTATTCTTGGCTCCGGCCACGGCTCAACAGATACAGCATGATCTGCAGGCCCATTTGCAGGGGTGTCAATCATCCCTAAATCCAGCTTGAACGTGATCAAAAAATATTTCAAATCCTATTTCCGTTGGGTGATATTGACCTTCACCCTGGTCTTTATCGCCCAGACCTTAAGGACCCATTGGCAAGCGGTCTTAACCCTTCAAGTTGGCTCTCAAGCAGGGGCCATTTTGGCCATGGCGTTAGGCATAACCCTGCTTGCTCACATTTGGTCAGGCTGGGTATGGGGGTGGATAATCCAGCTTTTTGGCCAGCAGACCAACCGGGTGTGGGTGATCTCCACCTATCTCACAACGAATATTGCCAAATATCTACCCGGTAATGTCTGGCACTTTGTGGGACGGGTGCGGGCCATCCAAAGCCAGGGGGCCTCAACCGGTGTTGCGGTCATGGGGGTGGTCTTAGAGCCGGTGCTCATGGCGGCAGCAGCATTGATCTTGGCCTCCTTGAGTCGTCCCGAAAACCTCTGGCTACAACTGCTCGCTTTGCTCGGTGTTTTAACGGGTATTCATCCGCGCCTTTTGAATCCCATGGTGCGATCGCTCAGCCGTACCAAATTACCCGCCGCAGATCCAGCGTCCAGTCAGGAGGCAGCAGCGGTTGCGATCAAGGTCTATCCCCTACGCCCGCTATTGGGAGAAACCCTCTTTGTTTTAGGGCGTGGGATCGGGTTTGCCCTCGTCGTATTTGCCCTGATTCCAGCGGTTGAGATTCCCTATTTTCAAGTCATAGGCTACTTTAGTTTGGCTTGGCTCATGGGTCTCATCATTCCAGGGGCACCAGGGGGGTTGGGGGTCTTTGAAGCCACGGCATTAACCCTCATGACCCCCACCCTGCCCACCGCAGTGGTGATTGGCAGTGTTGCCCTGTATCGTTTGATCAGCACCCTTGCTGAGGTGCTAGGGGCCGCAATGGTTGGTTTAGATAGTTTGTGGAACCGCAAAATCGATCAGGCATAACGTATTACATGACCAGCCCAATTCCTCTTATGACGTCAACGCAGCCTGTCGCTACCATAGCGATCTCTGTCGTCGTCCCCATTTATAACGAAAGGGATAGCATCCCTTCCCTGCTATCCGTTATTCGAGGCAGCTTAGAAAAAATCCAGATCCCCCATGAAATTATCTGTGTAGATGATGGCTCCAATGATGGATCAGCCGATCTCCTGCGGGAATATGCCCAGAAACACGATAATTTAACCGCACTGCTATTACGACGGAATTATGGCCAGACCCCCGCCATGGCTGCGGGTTTTGACCACGCTAAAGGCAGCATAATCATCACAATGGATGGGGATTTGCAAAATGACCCCGCCGACATTTCAAAATTACTGGCAAAACTCGATGAGGGCTATGACCTCGTCAGTGGCTGGCGGAAACACCGTCAAGATAATGCTGTAACTCGCCTCTTGCCCTCTAAGATTGCCAATTGGCTAATCGGCCTCGTGACAGAAGTCAAGCTCCATGATTACGGTTGCTCTTTAAAGGCTTACCGAGCAGAGCTGGTTCGGGACATGAATCTCTACGGGGAGCTGCATCGCTTCTTACCGGCCCTAGCGTTTATCGAGGGGGCACGCATTGCTGAAATCCCGGTCAATCACTATGCCCGCAAATTTGGCAGCAGCAAGTATGGCTTAGGTCGCACCTTCAGGGTCGTAATGGATCTCATGACCGTTTATTTTATGAAGCGGTTTTTGACCAAGCCCATGCATGTGTTCGGTTCCCTCGGGATGGTATCCATCGCCTCAGGGGTCGGTTTGGGAATCTATTTAACCCTAGTCAAAATATTGGCCGGTCAAGATATTGGCGATCGCCCCCTGCTCATTCTGGCGGTCGTGCTGTTCCTCACCGGCATTCAACTATTTAGCTTTGGTCTACTGGCAGAACTGCTGATGCGCACCTACCACGAATCCCAAAAACGACCCATTTATCGGATTCGTGAGGTGGTTTCTAGCCCAGTTGTGAAGGATAGCTAACCCTGGGTTTCTACAACACGGAAAGGATGTAGATCAGGGTAAAGAGCACAATCCAAATCACATCGACAAAGTGCCAGTAAATCTCAGCCATTTCCACACCAACATGGTGCTCAGTGCCGTAGTGGCCTTCCCGACGAGAGCGCCACAGCACCCCCAAGATCAAAATCAAGCCGATAAACACGTGCAAACCGTGAAAACCAGTGGTGAGATAAAAGCAGTTGCTAAACAGGTTGGTGGTCAGCCCGTACCCCAAGCTCATGTATTCATAGACTTGCCCCGCCAAGAAGGTCGCACCCATCAGTGCAGTGATGATGTACCACTTGCGCAGCCCAGCCACATCCCCTTTCTTAATGGCGGTATCCCCCAGGTGAATCACAAAGCTGCTCGACACCAAGATGACGGTGTTAATGGCGGGTAGCAACAGCTCGACTTCGGTCTCTTCTGGGGGCCAAGCGGCCGCCGCCGCGCGATACACCAGGAACACGGTGAAGAAGCCCACAAACATCAACCCCTCAGAGCACAGAAAGGTGATCAGCCCCAAAACCCGTAAATCTGGATGTTCTCCATGATCAACGGCTTCCCCATGGGCTTCCACCGCTGGAGTTGGTAGCTCTGAGTTGGATTCAATAGTGCCTTGCATAGGTCCTCAGAAAATAACGGATCACAGTCATAGGGCATCGGGGAGAAGATTGTGCTTCTCCCCAAAACGGTTACGTATTCGCAGAAGCCTCGGCAGATTCTTCGCCATAGGCATAGGGGCCTTCGGTCACCACTGGCAACACTTCCCAGTTTTCGATGATGGGGGGTGAGGCGGTGGTCCACTCTAGGGTTTTGGCGTTCCAAGGATTATCAACGGCCTTAGGACCTTGAGACCAGCTCCAGATGGCATTCGCCAAGAACGGTAACAGTGATATCCCTAAAACAATGGAACCGAAGGTGCAGAGCTGGTTGAGGGCTTGAAATTGGGGGTCATACATCGCCACCCGGCGGGGCATCCCCTGGAGGCCCAATTGGTGCATGGGCAAAAAGGTGAGGTTGGTGCCAATGAAGGTGAGGATGAAATGGGCTTTGCCTAGGGGCTCATTCAACATCCGACCGGTCATTTTGGGATACCAATGGTAGAGGCCCGCATAGAGACCAAACACTGACCCGCCAAACAGCACATAGTGGAAGTGACCGACCACGTAGTAGGTGTCATGGACATGGAGGTCAAAGGCAGCGGTGCCCAGGGTTACCCCGGTCAAGCCCCCAAACACAAACATGGCCAGCAGACCCACCGCAAAGAGCATGGCGCTGTTATAGCGGATTTTGCCGCCCCACATGGTAGCCACCCAGCTAAAGATTTTGACCCCGGTCGGTACCGCCACAATCAGGGTGGAGATGGTGAAAAAGATCCGCATCCAAGGGGGGGTGCCGCTGGTAAACATGTGGTGTACCCAGACGAATAGCCCCACTAGGCAGATGGCCAAGGAAGAGTAGGCGATCGCCTTATAGCCAAAAATCGGCTTGCGGGCATGGACCGGGATTACCTCCGACATAATCCCAAAGATCGGCAAGATCATCAGATACACCGCTGGGTGGGAGTAGAACCAGAATAGGTGCTGGTACATGACCACATCTCCCCCCTTTGCCGGGTCAAAGAAGGAGGTGCCAAAGTTGATATCAAATAGCAGCAAGGTCAAACCGGCAGCCAGCACCGGCGTAGACACTAGGGCCAAAATCGATGTCGCCATCATCGCCCAGCAAAACAGCGGCATCTGATCCCAAGCCATGCTGGGGACCCGCATCTTCCAAATGGTGACGATAAAGTTCAGCGAACCCAAGATAGAGGAGGTGCCCGCTAAAACGATCGCCAAAATCCACATGGATTGGGCGGTATTCGCCGTAACCACACTCAAAGGTGGGTAGGAGGTCCAGCCCGATTGGGCTCCACCAAAGAAGAAGCTGCCCATAATCAGCATCCCCGCTGGCACCGTCACCCAAAAGGCGAGGGCATTCAGCTTCGGGAAAGCCATATCCCGCGCCCCAATCATTAGGGGTACCAGGAAGTTGCCAAACCCCCCAATGGAGGCGGGCACGATCCAGAGAAAGATCATGATCGTGCCGTGGTTGGTCAAAAAGGCATTGTACAGATCGGGACTCAGGAAGTCTGATGCAGGTGTCGCTAGCTCTGCCCGCATCGCTAGGGCCATGAGCCCACCGATCAAATAGAAGATGAAGGAGGTGACCAGGTATTGGATGCCAATCACCTTGTGGTCGATGTTAAAGGTGAAATAGTCGTACCATTTCCACTTTTCAGGGTGGTGCGGCGGCGGCGTTGCTGGAATCGCCATCACCTCAGCCGAGGTTGGAAGTTCTGCTTGGGTCATGGGGTATGCAAAAGGGATTTATTTTAAGGAAAGGTTGGCAATCAAATCACGGTTAACGCCGATTTCTTCGCCGTAGGGAGAGAGGTATTCCTCGGCGGAAAGATCCGCTGGGGCTTTGGCAATAGCCTCCACCGCAGGCCCTTGGGCAACCCGTTGGTCGTACCAAGCTTGATAGCCTTCGGGGCTATGGACAATGACCTGGGTCCGCATCGAGCCGTGGTAACCGCCACAAAGTTCGGCACAAACCACAGGATAGTTACCCTCCTTATTGGCGATAAACCGAAGGGCGGTCTTCTTCCCAGGGATAGCGTCTTGCTTCAAGCGGAATTGGGGCACCCAGAAGGAATGAATCACATCTTTAGCGGAGATGTTGAGCTGCACATCAGCCCCAATTGGCACATGCAACTCACCGTCAATGATGTTGCCCTCAGGGTAGTTAAAGATCCAGGCGTACTGCATACCGGTGACATCCACCTGGAGATCGGCGGCAGTGTCTTCATTAGCTAGGGGGGCACCGAGGCCGAACACGCCATTTTCAGCAATCAAAGGACCTTCACCCGACTCCGACAATCCACCGGGCAGCGGCGCATCACCCGCTTGGGCAACCATCGTGCCGTGATCATGGGCCACATGGCCGGGGGTAATGCCGCCAATCTCTTGAAACACTTGGAAGCTATATAAACCTAGGCCAATTACCAGAATGGTAGGAATGGCAGTCCAGAAGGCTTCGAGGGGCAGATTGCCCTCAATGGCAGGTCCATCGGTTTCATCGCCCTTCCGTTGGCGAAACTGAATCATGCAGTAGAGAATCGCCCCTTCCATGACTAAAAACAGGGCTGTCCCCATGACCACCATGGAGTCAAACAGCTCATCTACTAGCACTGACTGTTCTGAGGCTTGCTCTGGCAGCAACCCGTGGTTTTGACCATACCAAAGGCTAATTAAGGTGACAGCAACCCCAATGGTGAGGGTCCATAAAGGCGCGGGAATTTGTTTCATTAAGGCATACCCCGCATCGGGGAATGGGCATTGCGTCTACTAGCCGCACTGTAACAGTGCTATGACTACTGGTGTCATGCTACGCAACTGATTCTGATCTCGACTGAAACTTTGGATTTACTTCAACTGAAGTAAGGCTGACGACCGCAACGTTACATTTCGCAACACATCGTTGTTCGCCCTCGGCAACCGGCAGGGACGCCAGATGTCTCCCGGTTGGGCATGGTTGCTGCGGCAGGTTGACCCGCTCGGCACGGATGCTTGCCCGATGTCCAGGGCAATTTAAGGATGGGTCAAAATCAAACGACCCACCTTCCTGAACCTGAATCTATGAGCACACCCCAACATCTCTGCATTGGTCTCACGGGCTTGGTTTTGCTGCTAGGGGCCTGTCAATCTCCAGAAGGTCCTGAGGCGAATACTGCATATCCGGTAGAGGTCACGGTGGCGAGCCAGCAGGCTTCGCCAGCGATGGTGGCAGACATTGACGCCTTATTGGCGGGCAGTGTGGCCGCCGATGGGCCTGGAGTGGCGGTTTTGGTGATGGCTGACGGTCAGATTCTTTATGCTGGGGGCCATGGGCTCAGCGATATTGAGGCCCAGACGCCAATGACATCGAAGACAGTCTTTGATCTGGCTTCTGTCTCCAAGCAAATGAGCGCGATCGCCATCCTCATCCTGATGGAGCAAGGGGCGCTAGCCCTGGATGATCCGATTGTGGATTACCTCCCCGAATGGGAAGACCTCGACCCCGATTACCCTGTCCTGATTTCAGACTTGCTACATCACACCTCAGGGTTGGAGGACTATACCGGCGATGCCTGGGACGGCAGTGAAGCTGCATTCGCGAGTTTAGATTTGGAAGCCCATCTCACCTGGCTGAACGACCAAGACCATTGGGATCTACCCGGTGTCGCCTTTGAGTACAACAACAGCGGCTATGGTCTCCTGGCGCTGATTGTGCAACGGGTCTCCCGGCAATCCTTTGCCGACTTTATGGCAACCGAAATCTTTGCCCCCGCTGGGATGACCCAGACCCTGGTGTATGACCAGTTGGGCCAGATGATTCCCAACCAAGCAACCGGCTACATTACCTATGACCGTGACCATATTGAACCCTCGACCTTCCCCTCAGTGATGGCGGGGGACGGCAATATTTTTAGTAGCATCGCTGACTTGGCCAAATACGATGTGGCCCTACGCGAAAACACCCTGGTCTCTGCCCAAACCCTAGCCTTAGCCTTTGCACCGGGGGAACTTGCCGATGGCACCCCCATTGAAGATAACGGGGAAAGCTACGGTATGGGTTGGCAAATTGCCACAGATTACGTTCACCACAGTGGTAGTTGGCTGGGTACCAGCACCTACTATCGCTACTACCTCGAACCGGCAGTGTCAATTGTGGTGCTATCTAATGATGAGGCTTACGATCCGGTAACCTTGGCCGAGGATATTGCTAATCTCTGGTAAGCATGGGTTCGATGATCGAGAAATGTCATCGCCCTCAGGATTGGGGCGAGCGGACGGAACAAGGCTATGTTTCCTAGTGTTCTGTCAGCTTTCGATTTACGAAACCCTGGCCTTCAAGATTGACAGACCACTAGAGGGTGTAGGCAAACTTCTCGACTAGCATCCCCGGCACTTGGGTGCCGCCCAAATCTCGATAGCCATAGCTGCCCA
>CAYGVA010000014.1:0-41611 GCA_964353225.1 uncultured Leptolyngbya sp. | reverse complement strand
GCCCTCGGCCACGAAGTCTGGATTACCCAGTTCAACCAGCTTGGCGTCACCGCAGGCCAGGCCATGGCTACCTTGCAATCGGTCACCCTCACCCCCGTCACCCTGGGGGACAACCGTTGGGACGCGGTGACCGATTGGTACCAACTGGGGGATACCGTCTACCAGCCCCTCGACACCATGGATGCGGTGTTCATGCGAACCGACCCGCCGGTAACCGTGCCCTACCTCTACACCACCTATGTGCTCGACTATGTAGACCCCACAAAGACCCTGGTGGTTAACTCTCCAGCGGGGCTACGGGCCGCCAACGAAAAAATGTATGCCCTGCAATTTGCCGAGGCTATTCCCGAAACAATTGTTAGCCGAGACAAGCAGGTGATTCGCGACACCGTCAGTCGCTGGGGCAAGGCGGTGCTGAAGCCCCTGGGGGGCAAGGCCGGAGAAGGGATTTTGTTCCTCTCGGATGGGGACCCCAACCTCAACTCTATGATTGAAATCAGTACCCATCAGGGGCTGGAGCCCGTGATGATCCAAACCTATCTGCCCGAGGCCAAGGACGGCGATAAGCGGGTGATCTTGCTGAATGGGGAGCCGATCGGTGCGGTGAATCGTATTCCCACTGGCAGTGAGTTTCGCGGCAATATGGCGGTGGGGGGCCGGGTGGCGAAGGTGGCGGTGACGGAGCGCGATCGCGACATTTCCCAGCAGCTTGCCCCCCGCCTAAGACAGGACGGTCTGATCTTTGTGGGCATTGACATCATTGGCGGCTACCTGACGGAGGTAAACGTCACCAGCCCCACCGGCATTCGCGAGATTGATCGGCTGGATGGGGTGCAGGTAGGCTATCAAGTAATTGAATGGGCCGTTAACGCCCTCAATGCATTAGGAAAGGGATAAGCCGTGAATCAACCATTTAATATCTCCGCAGGGGCGAATTGGCTAGGGCGGCGACAGCTTTTGAAATATGGGGCGTTGACCCTGGGTACGGGGGTGTTAACCGCCTGTGCTGGGGGTGATTCAGGCTCAGCACCCGAGTCTTCCCCTGACACCTCAGCGGACCCTGGAGAACTCACCCCAATCACCTTCGGCACCAACTGGTACGCCCAGGCCGAACATGGGGGCTTTTATCAGGCGATCGCCACCGGCATTTATGCCGACTATGGCCTGGATGTGACCCTCAAAATGGGCGGTCCCCAGGTGAATGGCACCCAGTTGCTGATGGGGGGCGCGATTGATTTCTTCATGGGCTACGGCTCCGACGCCATCAAAGCGGTGGAATTGGACATTCCCAAAATCACCGTCGCCTCAATCTTCCAAAAAGACCCCCAGATTCTGATTGCCCACCCCAATCAAGGCATTGAATCTTTAGAAGATATTAAAGGGCGACCCGTCTTTATCTCCTCCTCAGCCAACGTCACCTATTGGCCCTTCCTGGCTGCCCAGTATGGCTTCACCGAAGACATGAAGCGCCCCTACAACTTCAACGCCGCCCCCTTCCTCGCCGATCCCAACTCGGTGCAGCAGGGCTATCTCAGCTCCGAGCCCCTGGCCATTGAGAAGGAAGGGGGGTTTGAGCCGGTGGTGTTTTTACTGGCGGATTATGGCTACGAGCCCTACTCCACCACCATCGAAACCCGTGTAGAGGTGGTGGAGCAGGACCCGGACCTAGTGCAGCGGTTTGTGGATGCCTCGATCAAGGGCTGGTACAGCTACCTCAACGACGACCCCAGCGCCGCTAACGCACTGATCCAGCAAGACAATCCGGAAATGAGCGATGAGCAAATTGCCTATGGCATTGCCAAAATGAAGGCGTACGGCATTGTGTCCTCCGGCGATGCTGAAACTCTGGGTATTGGAGCCATGACCTTGGAACGGTGGCAATCTTTCTTTGATTCCCTCGTAGCCGCAGATGTGCTCCAAGCCGACACCGATTACACCCAAGCCTTTACCCTGGATTTCATCAACAAAGGTTCAGAGTACTACCAAGCTTGATGACAACACCGACGGATGAACCGGCCATTGCTCTGCACCAAGTGGGCAAAGTCTATCGCAATGGCACCGTTGCGCTGCAAGGGGTGGATCTCGCTGTGCAGCAGGGCGATTTTGTCAGTTTGGTGGGGCCATCGGGCTGCGGCAAGAGCACGGTGCTGAAGCTAATGGCTGGTCTGGGTTCTCTCACCCAGGGTCAGGTGCATTGGGGACTGGCGAAGGGCGATCGCGATCTGGCCTTTGTGTTTCAAGACGCGGCGCTGATGCCCTGGGCCACGGTAATTGAGAATATCCACCTACCCCTAAAGCTCAAGGGCAAATCCCTACGGGCCAGCCGAGCGGCGATTCAGGCGGCGATGAACTTAGTTGGCCTCCAGGGCAACGAGCAAGCCTACCCCCGTCAACTATCGGGGGGCATGAAAATGCGCGTGTCGATCGCCCGCGCCTTGGTGACTGAACCCACGGTCTTGCTGATGGATGAGCCCTTTGGGGCACTGGATGAAATGACCCGTAGCCGCCTCAATAGCGATGTGCTGCACCTCTGGGGGCGCTACCACTGGACGGTGGTGTTCGTTACCCACAACATTTATGAGGCGGTGTATTTGTCGAACCGGGTGGTGGTGATGGCGGCCCAACCGGGGCGAATTGTGGCGGAAGTAACCATTGACGAGCCCCATCCCCGCACCGATGACTTCCGTACTTCTCCGGCGTTTAACCACTATTGTCGCAAGGTTTTGACCCATCTTCTGGCCGTGGGTTAGCGTTGCCCTTCTCCGTAGGCCACTAACCGCTCAATGGTCAGCAATCGGTTTTCCCAGGTTTGGAGGCGATAGTCTCGACTCACGGTTTGGACATCCATGCCCGTGCCCAGGCGCTGGCGCAAATCTTGAAGCTGGGCCTGCACGGCGGTAATCTCCTGCCGGGATGGGTTGGCCTCTAGGGCCGCGATCTTCTGCCCCAGAACATTGGCATCCGTGACCCACTCCAGCAAAAAGTCATCACTAATCCACAGTTGACCATTATCCATCAGCCATCGCCATTCCTGCTGGAGGGCTTGATAGCGACCGGCAGCCGCCCCAAAGGGATCGGCCTGGGGAATCGGTGAGTCCGTCTCCCCTTGGGTTTGGGCCAAGGTATTGCGCAGATCTTGGGTCAAGAGGTTGGCGGCGGCAAATAAGGCATATCCCGGTGCTGGCATATCCCGAAGGGCCTGGAGTTGGTCAATGGCGGCAGCTTCCGATAGGTTGAGCAGGCGGATGCCCGGAATCACCAGGGTCGGGCGATAGTCGTTTTCAATGATCCAGGGCTGAATGAGCTCTTCAAAGCGGTTGGCATCCTGGGCGTAGCTCATCAGCACGATCCAATCCACCAGCCCCCGCTCGGCCCAGTCCCCCCAATCCTGCTGAATTTTTTGCCGTCGCTCGTGTTCGGGTTGGGCAAATACCGCTGTGGATAAGATCACTTCAGGGCGCTTGCGCCGGAGTAACTGCCGAGTTTCAGCTACAAAGCTGGTCACCTGCTGAATGCGAAAATCGGTCCACCGCCCCCATTGGTTGCGCTGCTGCTGTTGGGTAGAGCGGGGTTGGAGAAAATCGACCCGAGGCGATAGGTTCAGCGGATCAACCCCAGAAATCGCCTCAAAGACTTCTCGGGCAACCCGACCATAGCCATAGGTACGATCGGCGGATGGATCTTGGAAGGGGTAGCGAATGTAATCTAGATGAATACCATCAACGTCATAGTTGGTGATGATTTCATCCACCAACCGCAACAAATAGGACCGGACTTGGGGATTAGCTGGATCAAAAAACGGCTTGGTTTGCCCCCTGGGTATTCGGTTGCCCTGGTTGTCGTAGGCGGCCCAGTCGGGTTGACCGTTCAAGACGGGGCCTAAGTAGTCGGGGGGTAAATTCAGGAGGGCATTGTGTAGTTGGTTGCCTGCGGCAAATACCCACAGCCAGGCATGGACTTCCATATCCCGCTCATGGGCCAGTTCCACCGCAGCTTCGAGGGGATCCCAACGGCGGGTGAGGGGGTTTTGGCTGGGGGCAATGCGACTGGGATAAATCGGGTAGCTGGCATTGACCGTTTCTAAAAATACGGTGTTTATGCCCGCTGCCGCCAACTCATCAAAAATCACCGCCATTCGTTGCTGCGAACCGGCCCGCACAATGGTGCCGCGATCCAACCAGATCGCCCGGATTTCGGGTTGACCATAGGGGCGATCGAGGGGGAAGTTTTGCCACAAATTTTGACGGGTCGCTAACCAGCGAGATCGCGCTTCGCCATAGGCCTGTTGCGCAATCAATTGGGGCCAGTCATCGTATAGCTGCCGGGCAGACTGGAGAACGGGGTGCAGGTCAGCAGGGCGGGGGGCAACGGCATCGGGCAGTTCTGAGGGTAGGGCGATCGACTCCGCCGAAATCAACGCACTTTCGAAACGACCCATTAAATGCTCTAACTCTTGGCGCATGGCGATCGCCTGGTAAGAGCGCAGCGGCGCATTCCCTGGCTCAATATTTAACCCTGGCGGGGCAATTTGATCAGCGGGGTCATTAAAATCACTGGGCAACCCATTGCCGCCCCCCCTTGGCACAATTAGGGAGTTGGCCTGGGCCAACGGTAGCGGCGCATTGGCCTCAACCGACAGCAAGGCTTCTGGAGACAGCGGTGGGGGAGGGACCTGGGCGGCGGCTCCGAGGGGCATGACCACCAACCCCGAGACCAAAAGCCAACCCTTTACCGCTGATCCAATGCGCTGAAACATACTAAAACCGTAAACAGAACAATGAGCGACGCTGCCGTTGATGCCAGATCATGGCATAGCTTTCTGACCCTACAGCCCTAATGGGGGTAATTCCCTGAGAAATAAATGAATCACCGGCAATGGAGGCCAAATTTGCCAGGGTAGGCAGCAGGGGAAATCTGCTTGGTGATACTAACATTCCCCCCAAGCCTTCCGTGAGAGCCCCCTAATAAATCCTGCCCAGATCGGCTTGGGGCAGTGCTATGTCTGGGCAGGGGCGCTATCGTAGGGAGCTGATGGTTTTGGTGGAGCCCATGCCTCAACCCCGCAATCTCCAGTTATTTCGTCCCCCAGCAACGGCCTCCCCAGGGCGATCGCCCCAGGCGGCCCTCCTACAGAGTCTGGTGACATTTTCGCAACAGCTCGATGGCCTCACCGTTAGAACCGTGAGGCGACGCATTCAGCAGCATCACCTGCCCAGCATCGCGGCGGAAATGGTGTTCAACCTCCTTTTAGCCGCCTTGGCGGGGGGATTATTTGGCGCAACGGCCATCCTCTGGCTGGGGCAACAAGCTGCGCCCTGGTCGCTATTGGCGCAAAGTGCCTGGGCTCAAGCATTTAATCAGTGGGAATTGCTGCCTGATTCGACGGGGGGCACCGTCGCCCCCCTAGGGCTGTTGGGGCTGGGATTTCTGCTGGGACTGTGGGGAGCCATGGGGGTCACCAGGGCGATGATGCGGGCCTTAGACACCATTCACGGCAACCGTCCTCGACCATTTTGGGCCACCCAAAGAGTCTCCCTAGGGCAGATGCTCTGCGGTCTCATCCTTGGGAGTGGGGTGGCTACCTTGTTGAGCAATCACCATCAATTCACCACCCGTTTGGAGGGTCAAGAGTCCACCCTGTGGGTCCTAGCCGCATTGGGGCTTTGGCAGCTCTTCGGGGGGGTGGTCGCCCTAGGATTCATGACCCTGACCTTTTCGGGCATCTATCGCTGGGGAGCTCACCGCTGGCGACCGGGAACCCCCTGCATACCCGGTGCTTTGCTAGTGGCCTGTAGTTGGGGCGGGGTCTCTTTGGGGCTGTGGGCGGGCTACCAAGCGTTGGCTCCGACGGACACCCGCTATGGTTTCTTGATCAGTGGTCTGCTCTTACTGATATGGCTCTATCTAGGGGCTTTGCTGCTTTTGGTGGGGGCGCAGCTTAACGCCACGGTGGGTAAGCGGTTACAGCGGTTATCGTTGCATCCCCACAATCGTGCTCAACCGGTGACGCCCCCCGCCTTTGAATCTTTCACGATCAACCGTCGTGATCGCGATCATTAGCAACATTGCTCGCCTAGGGCTCACCAGAACTATCTAAAAAGTGGCCCGCTGGGGCAAGGGAAGATGAATCCCTCGTCTCCCTATAAATTTAATGAGCTACTGCTCATCATCAGGGAACGGAAACGTCTTGGGTCGGGTCGCCGCTGCTGCCGAGATCGCAGTTGCCGAATCCCTGCCGCCTGCCGCTGCACGGGGCTGAGATATCCCTGAATTGGGATTACCGTATCTGCAGAAGGACGGGCTGACCCCAGCGGTTTATGGCTAAGCCCCTCAGCCAAGCTGTCTTGGTAGGGCTCCAAATCAAGCACCCGCAGGATCTCATCCGCACTTTGATAGCGATCGCGGCGATCTGGCTCAATCATCTTGTCGATCAAATCTGCAAACTTAGGGGTGACCTGGACAAAGTTCTGCCAGAGCACCTTGCCACTGGCTGGCTCCGCATCAAACTCAATTGGGGTTTTACCCGTCAGCAAAAACAGACAAGTGATGCCCAACGCGTAAATATCGCTGGAAAAAGTGGGCCGTAAGGCTTGCTGCTCAGGGGGGGCAAACCCAGGGGTACCGACAAACTGAGTGAGGGGCGCTTGATAGGTGCCTGTATGCCCCACATCCACCAAGCATTCGCGCACAGCCCCAAAGTCAATCAGCACCAAGCGGCCATCTTGCTTGCAGCGCATAATGTTGGGCGGTTTAATGTCCCGGTGAATGATGCGGCGACGATGAATAAACTTGATCACCGGCAATAGATCTTTCAGAAAGCGTTTTACCTGGTGTTCACTTTGCACCCCATGGCGGCGCACTTCTTTCGTTAAGACATCCCCCTGAATGTATTCCTGCACCAGGTAGAAGTCTTGGTTAATGGTGAAATAATCCAGTAATTGGGGGATTTGGGAATGGCTTCCCACCTTTGCTAACACCGCTGCCTCTTGGCGAAAACGGCGCTTCGCTCGTTCTAAGGCTAAGGGGTTACGGACCTTGGGACATAGTTGCTTGACCACACAAAAGGGATTGCCCGGCAAGCGCTGATCACGGGCCAAGTAGGTAATCCCAAAACCGCCAGACGCGAGGACGCGACTAATGCGGTAGCGATCTCGAAACACATGGTCAGGGTTATGAACCGCTTGTCGCCGTTCGGGGTGACGATTGAGGCGATGTAACGGTGACGAATAGTTGAGGGAGTCCTGCATGGTTACTGTCCCGAAGGGCACACCCTATGAGGTTACCCCAACTTTAACGGTTCTCCGCCAAGGTGTGAATCAGGATCTATCGGCAAATAAAACTGAAAGCGACTGCCCTGGCCGATGGTGCTGGCCACCGTAATCTGTCCCCCATGAAGGGTCACCAATCGGTGACAAATGGTTAGACCAATGCCACTACCGCCAGAGCGGCGATCGCGGGCCGGATCAGCACGCCAAAACCGATCAAACACATGGGGCAGGTTCTCAGCCGCAATGCCCACCCCCGTATCCGTCACCGCCATCCATAGATGGGGGGGCTGACCCCAGGCGGATACCGTCACTTGGCCAGCCGCCGTATGGCGCAGGGCATTGGTCAACAGATTGACCAAAATCTGCTCTAACCGCTCTGGATCAGCCCTCACCAGGGGCAAACCCGCTGGACAGTCGAGCCGCAATTGCACCGGCGCATCGGGCAATTGCTGATCTTGAAAACGGGCCACCAGCGACGTCAACAAAGGACACACCGCTAGGGATTGGCGATGGATGGGCAGATACCCGGACTCCAATTGGGATAGCTCCTGTAGATCATTCACCAGCCGTTGTAAGCGCTGGGTCTCGCGGCTCAGGCGCTGGTAAACAACGGGCTCAGCGGTGACGGTGCCATCGGCCAGCCCTTCTAAATAACCGCGAATAATCGTTAATGGCGTCCGCAGTTCATGGGACAAATCCCCCACTAGCTCCCGCCGCCGCTGCTCCACCCCCGCCAGATCCGCCGCCATATGGTTGACGCTCTGGGCCAACTGAGTCAGCTCGGGGATGGCGTAACCGGGCAGACGCTGGTCAAATTCCCCCGCCGCCAACTGACGCGTAATGGTTTCGATTTCCTCTAGGGGGCGGACAATGCGGCGGGCGAGCCAATAACTGGTCCCACTGGCCGCGAGCCCCCCCAGTAAACCCGCCCAGACCATGCCTCGGCCCCAGGCAAACTGAAAGCCCTGCACCAATTCGGTGCGCACTTGACCAACGCTAAAATTGCGCCCCTCAATCCGCTGTAGATAAACCACAAATAGACGGGGTGAATACAGCCAGCCAACGGTGGCCAAGGTGATGATGCCCACCATCATCACCATCAAATAAGACCAAAATAGGCGGCTGCGGAGACTGGGTTGACTCATAGATGCTGGCTTCGAAGGGCTGGCTTAGGGGGGCTGGGCAAGGTTATCGTCCCGCTCGGGGTCCTCAAATTTATAGCCCACCCCAATCACCGTTTTAATAAATTGCGGCTGGGCGGGCTCCCGTTCTACTTTTTTGCGCAGTCGGGCAATGTGGGCATCAACAATGCGCTCGTCTCCATAAAAGTCCCCATCCCAAAGCCTATCGATCAACTGCGATCGCGTCCAAACCCGACCGGGGGCACTGACAAAGGTGGCCAGCAGGTCAAATTCTAAGGTGGTGAGGGTAAGGGGTTCGGGCGGATTGAGGCGCTGGGCCGTACGTTCGGCTAGGTCCACCCGAAAATGGGGGCTTTGATGCTGGGGCGACTGTCCCCCCTGGCGCAAACTGCGACGCAATAGGGCGCGGACCCGCGCCACCAGCTCTCGCGGGCTAAAGGGCTTGACCAGGTAGTCATCAGCCCCCGTCGAGAGGCCAATGATGCGATCTACCTCTTCCCCCCGCGCCGTCACCATCAAAATGTAGGGGTCCTTCGCACCGGCCCCCTGGCGGATGCGGGTGCAGACCTCCAGGCCATCTAAGCCGGGCAGCATTAAATCCAGCACAATCACATCAGGTTGCAGGGTTTGGGCTAAGGCCAATGCCTGTAACCCATCCCCACAGAGATGACAGGTGAACCCTTCTTTTTCGAGGTAAAGCTGAATCAGGGCAGCGATTTCCGCCTCATCCTCAACAATTAATATGTCCATTTCAATCGGTCAAAACGGGACGTTCACCATCCCAAATATTCATCTGTCCCGCATCATAACAATTGCACCCGCCACAGCATTGACGGGCATGGCGGGTGCAATTGTTCGTCAAAGACCATTACCCATCAACGTAAATGGAGCCCAGTAGTAAGGATGGCGATAGTCCTTGGATATTTCAGTTCCTCGGGTGGTGCCCTCCTCTGTCGACTCCACCCCAATGCCCCGAACGGGCAAGCCCATCCCGTCTAGATCTCCCCGCAGGAGCTGTAATTGTGCCCGTCGCAACGCCGCCGCTTTGGTTAGGGGCTCTTCCCCATTGCCATTCGCTAACGCCCCATAAAAGCTTTGCATCAACATACTGGTGCTAAAGTCATCCACCGACCAGAGGGAGGCCACCACGGCCTGCACCCCCTTATTCAAAAAGTGATAGGCCAAGCTGGAAATCTCAATACCATCTTGGTTGGTGCCCCCCAGGGCGGTTTCGCAAGCGGAGAGCACCACCATATGGACATCGGTGAGGCCTTCAAATCGACGGATGTCCGAAATAGGCAACGGTGTACCCTCCCCTGTCAGTAAATAGGAGCCCTCCCGCTCCCCTGCCACAAACACCCCATGGGTAGCAATATGAAGCACCTGATGGCCCCAGAGCTGGTCCCGCAAGGCGGTGCGACTGAACGCGTCATCTAGCAGGGCGAGACCTGGAAAAATGCCATTGGTGTCTGCCTCACCCTCTCGGACGATGCTATCTAATTCCGCTGGGACACCGGGTAAGGCTCCAAACCCTGCGATCGCCTCCGATAACCCCACCGCTAATACCTCGATCCCCTGCCAATCCAACCGGTCGGTACGGGTTAGATCCGCCGACAATATGGTGTGCAGGTCATAGCGTTCAATCAAGTATTGCTCCCCATCAAAAAGCGCCGCCATGGGTAGGTAGCGCAACTGCCGATCTAAGGAAAATACCAGGTTCTCGATGTGGTTGTTCTCCAGTTCCGTCGCGAGGGGCTGAATCAACCAACCATAGAGCTGATGGGCCAACGACTGGAGTTCAGCCAGATCAGAATCAGGGGATTCGAGCGCTTGCCGCAACGCCAAGATTGTTTGGTTTAAGGTCGGCTCTGACACCGTCACCTCAATACTGCCGTTGATGCCCCCCGGTCCCCCCCACAATAGCCACAGCCCTTGGTCTGACACAAAGGGATAAATCAAAATAGTGTTGGGCTCGGCCTGGACGATGGTTTTGGCGGCTCGGCTAAAGTCCTCGGTGTCTAGAACCCCTCGATCCTCACTGAGGCGTTGGCGCACTTCAGTTTCCAGGCGATCAATCGCGGCGTAAAAGTCGGCATTGATCTGTTCCCGTTGGTCGAGGAGAGCAGTCAAATCGCTGCACCGACTTTGGATGCAAGCATCCACCTCATGGCCCAGGGCAATTAAACTGTGCTGCTGGTCCAACAGCTGGGTTTCTCCTCCTGACCGGGGCAGGTCTACCTCGCTGGGGGTACTGCGAACCTGATTTGTAAAGCGTTCCAACTCATTGCCCTTGAGCAGCTCTAGCACCTGTTGAGCCTCTAAAAACCGATCTTGCTCTAGCAGCAGGGTGACCAAGGCCCGATAGGTGTTGGCGACGGTGTCCCGGTATAGGGTTTGCTGTTCCCGAGATAAGCGATCGATATCTTGGCGGATGGTTTCAACTACCGCGATCGCCGCTTTATAAAAGGCAATGGCGGTGGCGGGGTGATCCTGGGTAGCCATCATCGCCGCGAGTTGACTGAGGGCGATCGCGGTGCCCCGCCGGTTGCCAATGGCCTGATGGATCCCGAGGGCCTGCTGAAGCTGTGCCATGGCATCGGGGTAATGGCCCTGGCTTTGATAAACCTCAGCCAAACGCAGATGGTCATAGCCCTGGCCCCGTTGGTCCCCCAACTGGGTGAGTAGATCCAAACTCTCAGTCAATACTTGCAAAGCCTCTGCATCGCGATTGGACCGATGGTAAGCTTCCCCCAACTTGCCGAGGGCATTGGCTTCATTGCGAATATCCTGCCTTTGACGGGCAAGGGTCAGTTGCTGTTCATACGCATCAATCGCCGTCTCGGTTTGGCCCGATTGTAAATAAACCCACCCCAACCCACTCCAGCTATAGCCCTCACGGCTGAGATCTTGATGCCCTTGGGCCAGCCCAAGGGCCTGTTGATGGTAGGCCAGCGCGTCTGGATAATTGCCCAAGTAGGCCATGGTCCAACCCAGTCCAGTCAGGACATCGATTTCTAAAGCAGTGTTCTGGGTTTGGGTGCGAGCAGCGGCAAAAGTCTCTAGGGCATCGGCATAGTTGCCAGAATAGGCATAACCCCAGGCCAAGCGAATCAACGGCTGCGTGGGATCATGGCCGAGCTGTTGGGTGAGGGTGAGCCACCGTTGGGCGGTGGCGATCACCACCGCATACTGCCCCGTCGCCAAGTACATGTAGCTGAGGTTATTGAGGGCAGTGGCCTCCCGCTGGGGACTATCGCTGATCCGATAGATCGCTACGGCCTGCTCCAGGTTACGAATACCCAATTCGATCTGATTATTTTGAAACTGTCGTAGCCCGGTTTCCCGCAGTTGATCAGCTTGGGGAATCTGAGCCTGACTTGCCTGAGTAGCCTGGGACCAAGCCCTAGGGGCATCCCCCTCCCCTGGCAGCACCAGGATAGAACCAAAACTTAGGCAGCTTGCAAAGACTAAACCGATCTGACGACAGAGCCGCAACATGGATCAATTCTCTGGGGGGGCAGGGAGCGAAATTAGGAATTGGCAGCCAAACAACGGTACGCAGCTAGATCAACGGTAGACAGCGGATTAGCCTGCTGATCGGTGATACCGTTGACCATCCCTAGCCCCACAAGAACGGGGTGGGGATGGCTGTTGTTTGGGATACAACTGTGATTCTCTATATTCTCGATTTGATTGGGGTGGCGGTCTTTGCCATTAGCGGGGCTCTCGCCGCTGGCCGCAAGCAGCTCGATTTACTAGGGGTAGTCGTGATTGCTGTGGTCACGGCAATTGGCGGTGGCACCCTGCGAGATCTGCTATTAGATCGCCACCCCGTTTTTTGGATCGAGAATCCCATCTATCTCCAAGTTATCTTGGCCGCCGCCCTCCTGACAGTCCTCTATGCCAAATTCCTGCGTCCGCCCCATAAAGCCTTGCTGATTGCCGATGCCCTCGGGCTGGCGTTGTTTTCAATTAGTGGGGCTCAAATTGCAGAGCAGGCAAATCTACACGGCATCATCATTATTTTGATGGGCACCATTACGGGCACGGCAGGGGGCGTCCTGCGCGACGTGCTGCTGGCAGATATTCCTGTGATTTTGAGGCGGGGCCGCATTTACGCAACCGCTGCGATCGGTGGGATCGGGGCTTATTTACTGCTGCAACAATTGGGTCTAGAGTCCTCATTGGCAGCGCTGTTGGGGATGGGTGTGGTTGCAGTTTTAAGACTAACCGCCATCATCTGGGGGCTGATGTTACCTATTTTCAGCCTTTCTGAGATGCCAGCAGATGCTGAGTGACGTTCGTGCCCAATAGGGATGCTTTTGGCCCCTTTGCTTATGTGCCAAGCATAAGCAAAGGGGCCAAAGCCTTATCCTTTCAAGGGCAGAAAACTATTCTTGATCGCCTTGATCGTCAGGGCCTTTGACCTTGGGGATAAAGTCAGGCCGCTCCTGACCTTCCCAACCGGGCGGACGCTTGGAGTTATACCAAGCTAAAGAACCAATGCCGACCGCAGCGACAAAGCCGACCACGTAAACAGCGGTGAAATAAGGGAAACCGGCCTCACCAGCGATCGCCAGCCATTGAAACCATACGGTACTGATTATGAACATTACTGCCTTCAATCACATCAAACGCACAGAGAACAGGGATGATATATCACCCCTGACCAAATTCAGGCTACCGACTGCCCTCAGATTTTCTCATCACCCCTCCTCTCATTCGGATACGGGAGCAGGCTCAGGTGCCGGTGCTGGCGGAGCCGGAGCAACCGGTGCCGGTGCCGGCGGAGCGGGAGGGGCAACCGGTTCGGGAAGAGCCGGTTGGGGATCCGGCTTGTCGGATGGGGCCGGGGCCGGTTTGGGGGGCTCTCCGATATCTCCCAGATCCTCGACCGGTGGTGGTGATTCACTGCCATCATCGTTGTCAGCTGGGGGAGGTGCCGGTTGTCCACCGGAGCTTGGGGATGGTGCCGCCGAAGGAGCCGACACATCACCACTATCCGAGGAGGTTGTATTTGGCCTTGAGGGCGGCTCTTCAGCGGTGTTTACACTGTCATCCGCCTCATCTTTGCGGTCATTATTGATAGAGCCAGCGGTAATCCTACCCGGCTTGAAGGGATCTGCCTCAATGGTGCCTTCCCGCCCAGCCAATTGGGGTAGGGGGGGAAATTCTTCCACCGGCAGCTCCTCTAGGAGCTGGGAGACAAACTGTCGCCAGGTATAGGCAGCAGAAGTGCTAGCCCCCCAAGTACTGCTGCTGTCATCGTTACCCAACCAGACCCCCACTACCAGTTGGGGAATATAACCGATAAACCAAAGATCCCGATTTTTCTCAGAGGTGCCGGTTTTGCCGGCAACGGGGCGACCAATTGAGGCTTGGCTGCCGGTCCCCCCAGAAACGACACCCCGCAGCATCCAGGTCATAATCGCAGCGGTCTCAGCATCAACCGCCTGCTCAGCAGTGGTGTCAGCCTCGTAGAGGACTTCACCGCCACTGCTCACAATTCGCCGGATGCCATGGGCGGGAATATGCTGTCCCTCTGCCGCCAAAGTACCGTAGGCACTAGTCAATTCCAGTAGGTTCACTTCCGACGCGCCCAAGGCCAAGGAATAAGTAGGTTTCAGGGTTGACTCAATGCCCATGCGCTGAGCCATTTCGATCACGGGCTCAAAACCCACATCAATCAAAACCTTGACCGCCACGATATTGACGGAAGAGGTGAGCGCTCGCTGAATCGAAATATTGCCGCTATAGCCACCGCCATAGTTTTTGGGCTCGTAGCCATCGACGACAAACTTTGCGTCTGCATAGGATTTAGAGGGGGCAAATCCAGCGGCGATCGCAGTGGTATATACAAACGCCTTAAACGTAGAACCTGGCTGCCGTTGGGCTTGGGTGGCCCGATTAAACTGGCTCTCGTTAAAGTCAGTGCCCCCCACCATCGCCTTGATTTCACCACTGCGGGGGTCAACGGCTACTAAGGATGCTTGGCCAAAGCGTTGCCGCTTCCCGATCGTCGCAACGGTCTCCTCAATGGTGGTTTGGGCTTTGCGCTGCCAGTCTACATTTAGGGTGGTTTCAACCACTAAGCCCCCCCCTTCAATCACCTCAGGTGCCAAGACCTCCCCAAGCTGCTTCTGGATATAAATGGTGAAATAGGGAAACTCGCTGTAGAGAAACTTTGGCTGCTGGGGCGTGGTGGCCACCTCTGTCGCCATGGCCTGATCGGCCTCAGTTTGGGAAATCGCCCCCGTGGCTAACATCCGACGAACCACAATGTTTCGCTGGTTACGGGCCGCCTCAGGATCCACCAGCGGTGAGTAAACACTTGGTGCTGGGGCCATACCCGCAATCAGTGCTGATTCTGACAAGGTTAAATCTGAAACGGGCTTGCCGAAATAAATCCAAGCTGCATCTGCCACCCCATAGGCCCCAGCCCCTAGGTAAACCAGGTTGAGGTAGCGCTCAAGAATTACCGACTTCTCATAGGTCTCTTGGAGCTTAAGGGCTAACAGCGCTTCACGGGCCTTACGCTGGAAACTACGCTCCTGATCTAAAAAGACAATGCGAGCGAGCTGCTGGGTAATCGTACTTGCCCCCTCCACCACATCCCCTTGCAGCAAATTGGCTCGAGTGGCCCGGATAATCGCCTGAAAATCAACCCCATCATGCTCGTAGAAGTTTTGGTCTTCAGCGGCGATAAATGCCTGAATTAAATTCTGGGGAATCTCTTCATAGTCGAGCTTGTCACGGGTGGCAGGCCCAATCTTTTGCAGAACCCTGCCGTCATCGGCCTGGATGGTGATGGTGCCGCCCCGTTCATAGGAGAGCAATCGAGCAACGTCCGGCAATTCGACCTTAGTGGTCACCCAGATCCGGTAAAAACGGGTAGCTCCCCCCGTTGTCAGGGCACCGGTCAGGAGCACTAGCCAAAACAGTGGCCGATAATATAGGGGGCGCTTGGGGCGGGGTGGCTTTCCCTGGGCAGGCGTTGCCCCCGGGGTGGTCGCGCCGACAGGATTATCCACCACGGCGGTGGAATTGGGCTTTGGGCTTTGGGGATGACGACTCGTCGCGGCCCATAACCCTCTAAATTTTGAGAAGACGCTCGTCACCTTTTGCCCCCATCCCGGGTCACTGCCACGGGTGCTTGTTATTGGTCGTCTATTGGCCTGATCTACCACCCAAACCACAGCAGTTGTAAGTCTTAACCTGGCTGCGATTTGCCGATTCTACCAGCCTGCTCTCACCCTAGGCTATAGCAGAGTGCCCCAGGGCTAATGCTGCCACCAGCATCCCTAACACTAAAAAGGGTTGGGCGCTGGCCTGATACTTCACATCGTTTTCTAAGGGGTTGCGTAGGAAATACATGTCCTGAAAGGTGATTTGCGGAATAATCAGCAACACCAGCAACACCCCGTACAGGTTTTGATGAATAGCCAGTAGGTAAGCGGCAATACCGCCTTGAAACAAATCAATCATCAACACACAAATCCAGGCGGCGGTGGAGATCCCAAACATCACGGGTAGGGACTTTAAGCCGAGCTGGCGATCGCCCTCCACACTTTTAAAGTCGTTAACCACCGCAATGCCCAGGCCCGCCAAACTATAGAAAAGGGTCAGTACCACAATGGTCCAGTTCAGGGTGCCGAATAAGGCATGACCCGCCCACCAAGGGAGGGCAATGTAGCTGGCCCCGAGGGCATAGTTGCCCAGCCAACCGTTTTGCTTCAGCTTCAGGGGCGGGGCCGAATAAATATATGACAGGAATGACCCACCCAAAGAGAGTGCCGTGATGATGGGAAAGTCATGACCAGCCCAAGTATCGAGGCCATAGGCAACCCCAATGCCCGCCAGCAGCAATACGATAATTTGGGTCGCAACCTGGGGAATCGAAATCGCCCCTGAGGGAATGGGGCGGTAGGGCTCATTGATGGCGTCAATGTCGCGATCGTAGAAATCGTTCAGGGTTTGGGTATAGCCGGTCAATAAAGGCCCCGACAGCAACATACAGGCCGCTGACACCATCACAGTTTCAATGGACCAGACAAATTGCCCCGATGAGGCCGCCCCACACACAACCCCCCAAATCAAGGGAATCCAGGTGATGGGCTTCATCAGTTGGAGGCGAATCTTCCAAATCGAGGTCTCTCCGGACTCTGCCCCTTTCATCCCCAGCAGTTGTCGCGCCTTACTCCCTTTTGCATCTGGAGCAGCGGCTGCGTCACTTTGTGAGATTGGATCGGCCATAGCGTTTTAATAGCTGGAAGACAGGGTAAATGAACAGTTAAGTCCATTATGAAAGGCAACTCAATCCCTGACTAGGACTTAAGCGCCCTGAACTCGGGAGTGCTGACATCTAGCTGACATCTAAGGGCAGGGTTTCGCCTAGTTAGAAAGACAGAATGAGGGCATTTTCTTGGAATTTTGCCCCTTGCACCGTCCGATTTTTAAACGGTTCTGGCAAGTATAGGTTACGGCGCTGATTACCCGCATCAATGGTGACCTCTGGCCCAGATTGGGTTAGGCCGATTTGCGACTTATCAAAACCGGGCAAAAACAGCCGCACCTGATTATTGGCCGCATCAATGGTGAGCGATCGCGGCGCAACTTTGATCACCTGATCCACATCTGGCAAAGCCGCCATCAGGGAAGACCAGTTGTCTTCCCGCAGCCCCGGAATAGGATAAATCTTTAGGGGGTCAAAGGCATCCTCTGGGGTGGAATCGCTATCGGCAAACAAGTCTAGGACGGCCCCGATGGTCAAACCCACCTGCTGGCTACAGCCCCATAGATATCGGGTTGCCGCGACTTCCTGGGGGTGAGCCACCAAAAACCCCAGGACTCGCCCCGGATCTTGCACAGCGGCCCGCCCCGCTGCTAAAAAGCCCCGTGATTGCGCCATCGGCTCTGACCAACTGTCCTGCCCTCGCCCTGAGGCGAAAATCGCCCCCGCGATCGGCTGCCAAAACGGCGAGAGGGTTTGGGCTAGGGCAGAGGCTTGAATAATGGCCTGAAACCGACGCACATACCAGTCAAGGCCGTCGGGCAACCCCCACATGCGCAGGGCTGTTTGCCCCTCAGGGCCATCAAAAACGATGTCGTCATACTCACCACTAGCGTCCAACTCCCGGAGGGCATTCAGGGTAAGCGCCTGATCCATACCGGGTAAGAGGACTAACTCTTGGCTATAGACCTGCTTGAGCAAGGGGTCCCGCAAATACTGGGCTTCAAAACTTTTGACAATGTCCCAATTAAGGGAGAGCAACGCCGTCCCCGATAGCCGCATCAGCCCCAAACCTGGGGTCAGCGCCGTAGGCTTCCCAGAAATCGTCTGTTGCCATAGGGCTTCTGGGAGCGGTCCATTATCTTGGGTGACCCACAGGACCCGACGCCCTTGCTCGGCCAACTGTTTTGCCATGGCTACAGACGCCACGGCACAGTCCCTTGGGGCATACCCCAGAAACGTCAGAATTCGCGTCATTGATGATTTGCCCGGGATTGGATGAACTGGGTCAAGCCTACTGAGCTGAAATCAACTCATCTTCAAAAAACCAAGTGGAAAACTTGTTGTCGAATTCCACAACGAGGCCAACACCACTGCCGTCAACCATCTTGTATTGGCTAATCTTGCCACTCTTACCGAGGTATGCGGCGATGTCCTGGGATACGCGATCCCGTAGACGCTTGACGGTAACCCGTTGTCCAATCTCTAAGCTCATGCGTCTCCCCTCGTGCTTGCAATGCTGTACTGTGCTTCATGCAATGGCAACTGCGATGCCATTGGGCCGATCCGCCAATCTGTAGAAATTTGGAAGGGCCTCAGCATATTAATACTGGCAGAGACCTGACCCTAAATCAAAGTTTTCAACGGGCAGTTGCCTTTTCAACCCTAGGAACGATCAAAGCAAACCCTGGTGGGCGAGCCAAACCATCTACGGTCTTAATGCAGTAAGGCTCAGGAGAGCTGACGCCTACCTCATCCCAAAATCCTGAGAGGGGGGCGATTTCCACGTTCAACACAAAACTGTCATCCAACCAAAGCGCCTGAAGCCACTGTGGTCTATGGTTAAGCAAAATTCAAAACTGATCAGGCCATGTTAGCGAAGCGTATTCTTCCTTGTTTAGATGTCAAAGCGGGGCGAGTCGTCAAGGGAATCAACTTTGTCGATCTCAAGGATGCGGGCGATCCGGTGGAGTTGGCCCAGGCTTATAACGACGCTGGGGCAGACGAGCTGGTGTTTTTAGATATCACCGCCACCCACGAAGATCGCGACATTTTGCTGGACGTGGTTTATCGCACCGCTGAACAGGTATTTATTCCCCTGACGGTGGGCGGTGGCATCCAGGATTTGGACAAGATTAAGCAGCTGTTGCGGGCTGGGGCCGACAAGGTCAGCATTAACTCCGCCGCCGTACGGGACCCAGATTTGATTGATCGGGCCAGCGATCGCTTTGGCCAACAATGCATTGTGGTGGCGATCGATGCCCGCCGCCGCCTCGATCCTGAGAACCCTGGCTGGGACGTTTTTGTGCGCGGAGGCCGAGAAAATACCGGTCTTGATGCCCTCGATTGGGCGCAAAATGTGGTCGAGCGCGGGGCCGGAGAACTGCTGATTACCAGCATGGATGCTGACGGCACTCAGGCGGGTTATGACCTCACCCTTACCCAGGCCATTGCTGAGCGGGTACCGGTGCCGGTGATTGCCTCCGGCGGAGCGGGAACCTGTGCCCACATCCATGAAGCCCTCACCACAGGCCAAGCTGAGGCGGCCCTACTGGCCTCTTTGCTGCACTATGGTCAACTCACCGTGGCGGAAATCAAGACTTACCTCAAGCGCCATAACGTTACGGTGCGTGAGTAACGTCATTCGCATTTATTTTAAATTATGTTAAGTTAATGAGAGATGCTTATCCTCCCATAGGAATTCTTTGCGGAAACGATGCTTCTGCTCATACTAATTGTAGTTATTGCCTTAGTGGCTTGGGCACTGCGCCTCATGGAGCAGGCCCTCCAAAGTCAGGAATTTTCGCTGATGCTGGCCGGTTTTTTGGTGGCGTCTTCAGCGGCGGCGATGATGACGGTGTATTTCTTGATGGGTAACTATATGAGCTATATGCAGGCAGGTCCCCTGACAGCTCAAGAAGGCTATATCAGTCAAAGTGGTTACGCATCTTCTCAACTCGCCTCTACCGAAACCTTCCCACCAGAGTGGCTGAGTGACCCCGTAGCCGAATGAACGTTATTGGGTTGATCTAAAACATTAATACCAAATGCCCCATCGTCGAACGGTGGGGCATTTGGTATTAATGCGCGTCCCCAGGGAGGCGCGTTGCCCTGCCAGTAGGGCAATTATCATCTCGTTGTCAATGCCAACAGGTTTTAACCTGTGAGCCACAGCATTCGTTATGTCTCAGGGATTGAGATCTTTAGGTTGTACTAGCAGCCTTACAATCGATCGCACATCCAGCCATTCAACTCCCCTATGTCCCTGCGTACCCCCCTCTACGATCTTTCCGCTGAACTCAATGCCCGTTTTACCGAATTCGCAGGCTGGGAGATGCCCGTGCAGTATCGTGGCATCAAACAAGAACACCAGGCCGTGCGCGACAATGCCGGGATGTTTGATATTTCCCACATGGGCAAATTTGTCCTACAGGGCACCGCTGTACTGGCCCAACTGCAAAAGCTTGTCCCCTCCTATCTGGGGGCACTTCCCGCCGGTCAGGCCCAATACACCGTTTTGCTCAACCCCCAGGGGGGGATTATTGATGATCTGATCATCTATAACCAGGGCACAACCAATGATGGTCGTGAGCAGGTCACCCTTATCGTTAATGCTGCCACCACCCAAAAAGACAAAGATTGGCTCCTAGCCCACCTCGATTCCAGTACCGTTGATTTTCAGGATTTGTCCCAAGAACGGGCGCTGATTGCCGTGCAAGGTCCTCAAGCCGTTGCCATCTTGCAAACCATTACCACCGTAGATCTGGGTACCGTAGCTCGGTTTGGCCACGTAGAAGGTAAGGTTTTAGGTCAACCTGCCTTTTTGGCTCGTACGGGTTATACCGGTGAAGACGGCTTTGAGGTAATGGTCAGTCCAGAGGTCGGCCAAGCACTCTGGCAAACCCTATTGGAACAGGGGGTTGCCCCCTGTGGCCTAGGGGCCAGGGATACCTTGCGGTTAGAAGCAGCCATGGCCCTCTATGGCCAAGACATCACCGATAAGACGACGCCCTTAGAAGCCGCCCTCGGCTGGTTGGTGCATCTTGACCAAGTGACTGATTGTATTGGCCGAGATCGCCTCGTCGCCCAAAAAGAAACGGGCCTAATGCGCAAGCTGGTGGGTCTGCAAATGGAAGGTCGGGCGATCGCCCGCCACGATTACCCTGTATTGCACAAAGGGCAGCCCGTAGGGCAGGTCACCAGCGGCACACTATCCCCCACCTTGGGTTATCCCGTCGCGCTCGCCTATGTCCCTGCCGATCTGGCCAAAGTCGGAAAAACCCTGGCGGTAGAGATTCGCGGCAAGACCCATCCGGCCCAAGTCGTGAAGCGCCCTTTTTATCGCCGCCCATCTTGATGGAATTTGTCGGATTTCAGTGCGCCATCTGTGGCGTCTCGTGCCACACTGACAAACAGCGCAAATGGTTCAGAGCTGAGGAGACGGTATGGCGCTTGAGTATCCTGACAATTTGCAGTATCTAGACACCCACGAATATGCCCGTCTAGATGAGGATGAGGAGATTGTGACCGTAGGGATTTCTGCCTTTGCGATCGATCAACTGGGAGACATTGTCTTTTTAGAACTGCCGGAGGTGGGGGAAACCGTCGAAAAGGGTGAGAAATTTGGCACGATTGAATCGGTCAAAGCGGTAGAGGATTTAAAGTCACCTGTGACCGGAGAGATCCTGCTACGCAATGACATTCTTCTAGATGAGCCGGAGCAAATTGCCGATGACCCCTATGGTGATGGTTGGCTCCTCAAGATCAAACCTGAGAATCTTGAAGATTTGGATGATGCGATGTCTGCTGAAGACTATCGAGACCAAGTTGAGGGAATGTAGTCCCTCGCCATGCTTAGAGGTAGCCCTTTGGCTACCTCTAAACCTCGTCTAACTTGAAAACTGGAGTTCCCCTCACCCTAAATCCCTCTCCCGGACTTTGAATGGTGCTCCGGCTCCCCTCGCTCCCTGGGAGAGGAGTTGGGGGTGAGGGGCAGAACTATGGTTCTCAACATGGACTTGGTTTAAAACTCATGATGGTTAGCCTGCCACCGATCTCAGGTGGCTGACTAGGGCCTGTAGACCTAAACGATAGCTTTCAGCCCCAAAACCGCTAATCTGCCCCACCGCGACGGGGGCAATATAAGAATGATGGCGAAAGAGTTCTCGCTGGTGAATATTGCTGAGATGCACCTCAACCGTGGGTAACCCAACCCCCGAAATCGCATCTCGAATGGCTACGCTGGTGTGGGTATAAGCCCCAGGGTTAATTAAGATTCCCTGATGCCGCCCCAAGGCTCCCTGGATGTAATCAACCAAGGTCCCTTCGTGATTGGACTGAAAAATATCTAAATTTGCTGACAACTGTTCAGCTGTTTCGGTCAGCAGCGTATTGATAGACGCCAATGTCTGAACACCGTAGATTCCCGGCTCACGTTTCCCTAACAAATTCAGGTTAGGGCCATGGAGCACTAATAGGGACATCACAACAAATCAAGCGCTTCTTAAGTGTCTAAGATTGTCGTTGATCATCGACGGGAATTGGAATCAGCTCAGGCTCAGGTTGGACTTCAGGACCAAACAGAATCTCTGCTAGTCGGTCGATCCAGTCTTTGAGCTTGTCGAGAGCCTTTTCGATGTAGTCCATGCGTGCACTACTCCCTTATGAGTAATAGATTCACCCGTAGCTATTATGCCCAACTCGGATGATATCTGCGCTCCCTGACATGCGCGATCGCCAGCGGAGTTCTTCTGATCATAGCGAATTCAGGCAAATGGTCAAGGTGGCCTTGGGATTATTTGGGGTTTGGGTGTGACTGATGCTCTATTAATCGCCGCCGGAGCTGATCTAAGGCCGCTGCACTACTGCGGTGACGAACCCCATCCCGTCCCCCTAGGGCACCAAACTGATATCGATAGTGGTGAACGCCGTCATCGGGATTAGCGATACCGATATACACCAGCCCTACGGGCTTTGCTTCGCTACCCCCATCAGGTCCCGCAATGCCGGTGATGCTTATCCCCCAGTCAGTGGCCAGCCGTTGCCGTACCCCCATGGCCATTTCTTCGGCCACTTCAGCGCTCACTGCCCCCATTGCTTCTAGGGTGTCGGCTTCTACGCCCACAAGATTTTGCTTAACTTCATTGCTGTAGGACACGACGCCCCCCAGGAAATAGGCGGAGCTACCGGCGGCGCTGGTGAGCAACTGGCCCAAACCACCGCCGGTGCAAGATTCAGCCACCGCGACTGTTTGACCATGTTTCAATAACAAGCGTCCCACCACGGTGGCCAAGGTATCGTCATCGGTGCCGTAGTAGTCTAATCCAGCAATGGCTTGAATCTGCTGTGCAACGGGTTCAATGCAGGCGATCGCCGCTTCCGGGGTGGCGGCACGGGTCGAAATGCGTAACTTGACGCCGCCATTGCCCGCATAGGGAGCCACCGTGGGATTTTCCTGGGCCAGCAATGGGGCGACTTTTTCTGCCAGAGTCGATTCGCCAATACCCCAAAACTTGAGGGTGCGACTGTAAATGATTGACCCCGCCCAACCTTGAGCCTGTAGATAGGGCACCGCCGTTTCTCGCCACATGACCTGCATCTCGCGGGGCACCCCTGGAAAGGTCATGAGCGTCACCTCTGAGCGGGGCTGCCAAATCACGCCAGGGGCACTGCCGGTGGGGTTGGAGAGAATTGCGGCACCCACCGGGAGGAGTGCTTGCTTACGATTGCTGGGGGCCATGGTCCACCCCCGTTGCGCAAACTTCTGGCGAATATCTGCCAGAACTTCAGGCCGTTCTACAAGGGGGACATCAAAGTAGGCGGCGAGGGTTTCGAGGGTGAGGTCATCGGGGGTCGGGCCGAGTCCGCCGGTCAAAATCAGGAGTTGGGACCGGGCACAGGCAATCTCTAACACCTGCTGAATCCGCTGGGGATTGTCTCCGACCACGGTTTGGTAGTAGTGGGCGATGCCTAAGCGGGCTAATTCTTGAGCAAGAAACTGGACATTGGTGTTGAGAATGTCTCCCAGTAAGAGTTCTGTGCCAATACAAATAATTTCTGCGCTGCGGTTCATCGGATTAGGCTTCGGGATTCGCTGTATTGCTGACGTTGGTGGTCGCGTTCCTATGGTGTCATGATTAGGGGCGTCTCTGGGGGGAGATGACGCCATGGGTGCCTTCCCCCCGATGCCTCAATCCTAGCGATCAGCACATCACCATGGGTGGAATGAATTGGCACTGGCCCCGCACCCTCATCGGGTTGCTACTGGGGGGGCTGCTCTGGCGCGGCCTGGTAGCTTGGCACCTACCCGCCGGATTTGATGAGGTGTATTACTACCTCTACAGTCGTCATCTGAGTTGGAGTTATTTTGACCATCCCCCCATCGTGGCATTGACGACTGGGGTGGGATGGTGGCTAACGGGGGTAATTGCGCCCGTTACGATTCGGCTGGGGGCGTTACTGCTCCACGGGATGAGCCTGAGTCTGCTTTATTTGACCGCAGCCCACCTTTACAGTCGCCGCACCGGTATCTTGGCGGTGACAATTGCCACCCTCGTACCCTTGTTTTGGATTGGGTTTGGGGTATTGACGTCCCCCGATAATGCGCTGATCTTGTTTTGGAGCCTGGTGCTGTATGGGGCCGCGCTGGAATTCTTCCCCTACCATGGTCAGCTCGAAACTCAGGGTGGTAGAAACTTGAGCTATCAACCCTCGTGGCGGTTGGCGTTACTGGGTATGGGCACCGGTTTGGCCGCCTTGAGCAAATATCACGGTTTCATCCTGGGGTTTGGATTGCTGGGGTTCTGCCTCAGTCGTCGCCGCACCCAAAAGATTTTGTTTTCCCCTTGGATGGGGCTAGCGGTAGTGCTAGGACTGGCTGTTTTGACGCCCCTCTGGGTTTGGAATAGTCACCATGATTGGATTTCTTTTCGGTTTCACCTCTTCATGCGGTTCGATGGGGGCGAGCCTCGACCCTATCGACTTGTGGATGCCCTTGTAACCGGGCTAATCGGCGTGGCCTACCTCTGGCCTAGCCTCGGATTTCCCCTATGGTGGGTGACGGGGCGTGCCCTCTGGCGACAGGCGGTGGCGATTTTACAGCCCCCTTTATCTCGGGTGGAAACCTATAGCCGCGATCGCGATGCCTTGATTCTGTGGATATCCCTACCCATTGCCCTAGGGTTTACCCTGCTGGGGGGAAAGCAGCAGATTTACCCCGCTTGGCCCGCACCCGGATTGTGGGGGCTGACCCTGCTTTTGGCCCATAGTGTGAGGACTTGGCGGCCCCTTTACCTCCGTCGCTGGCTAGTGGGGAGTGGGGTCGCAATCACGGGGGTCTGCACCATCGCCCTGCTACACCTGTCCCTGGGCATTTTCCAAACACCAGGGAAATATAGTCCGTGGGGCGGCTTTATTCCCATTGAGCAGGATGGCTCCACAACCCTGCTGGATGTGCAGCAACTCAGGCAACGATTAACGCAGACCCCGGCACTGCTGGCGGCAGTTCAACAACATGACTTTGTGTTTACTGACGAGTTTTATTTGTCAGGGTATGTGGATATGGCGGTGCATCCGTTGAGCGATCGCCCCATTACTTGCTTTAGCCAAGATCCCAGAGGATTTGCCTTTTGGTTTACCCCAGATGATTGGGTCGGCCAAAGTGCTGTGTATATCACCCTCAAGAGCCTGCACCCCACCACAGCTGATGCCATGGGTGAATACCAAGATTTTTTTGAAGCCCTAGAACCCTTGGGGGAAATTGATTTGACCCGAGGGGGTGTCAGGGCTGAAACCGTCTTGTTTTACCAGGCCCAAACCATGACCCGTACCTACCCGTACCCCTATTGACAGCATTAACGGCTTAAATGCCGCGCCAACCGCCGCACTCGCCAACTAGTGTAAGTGAGTAAAGCCGTTGCGCCGATGGCATAGGCAACGCCACTCGGAATTCCCGCAAAGGCGAGGGCTAGGCTTCCTGCCCAAAGGGTCAGGGCGTAGATAAACAGCACTGCCCACCGGTGAGATAAGCCAGCATTCAAGAGGCGGTGATGCAGGTGGCGCTTATCCGCCACGAAGGGCGATTCGCCCGAGCGGAGCCGCTCGACAATCACCGCCGACATATCTAAGATCGGCACCGCCAAAATCAAGTACGGCAGCAATACTGCCGCTGTGGTCACACTTTTGACCAAGCCAATTACCCCCACGCCAGCTAGGGTGAATCCCATAAAGTAAGACCCCCCGTCCCCCATGAAAATTTTGGCAGGATTGAAGTTATAGCGCAGAAACCCTAGGGCTCCCCCGGCTAATGCCGCAGCGATCAGTGCCGCCGAGGGCTGGTCCATGAATAAACTCACCACCAGCATGATGGTGGCCGCAATGCCCGAGACCCCTGCGGCCAAGCCATCTAGCCCATCAATCCAATTGATGGCATTGGTCATGCCCACCAACCAGATGATGGTGACGGGCAAGCTAATCCAAGCTGGTAAGGACACCAGTCCCAAAAACGGAATGGAGAGAAAGTCAATACTCACCCCTACCTGCCAAGCCAGTCCAGCCACCGTAGCCTGCATCAGCAGACGACTGGAAGCGGATAGACCAAACAAATCATCCATCAAGCCGATCAAAAAGAACGCTAATCCCCCTAGGGTCACCCCCCAAATGGCGTACTCATCGGCGGAGCTGAGGTGGGTGCCACTGGCATCAATAAAGCCCCCGGCAGCCCAAATCGTCAGCAGGGCAATTAACGTCCCTAAAAAGATCGAAACCCCCCCCAAACGCACCATGGGCTGGTCATGAACCTTACGCCCCCCTGGCAAGTCAACCCGGCCGCTCCGTAGCCCTAGGTAGCGGACAACGGGGGTTACTAGCAGAACAACCGCTGCCGAAATCGCAAAAGCAATTAGATGAAAAAAGTGAGACGGCATGACAGTTTTTTATTAATATCCCAGCGAATTGGCGGTGGGCAGCTGCAATGAGTTAGCTCATTGCCAGTCAAATTTGTTGTTAGAGAATGAATTAGCAAAGCAGCTCTAATTCACCTTAAAACTAGAGCGCTTATTTTTATTAAATCTATAAAAATCATTGGCCCTACCTAGAGCACTATAAAACCCCATGAAGAATAAGGCAGATTAGAAACCTTGTCCACTGCCGACGGTCCCCATGGGGCTGGTGATGCTGCTATCCCTATGGCGGTACCCCTACCGCTCCTAAACCATGACCGGTTCCGGTTGGGTGAGGTGGGGATATAGGGGGAAGCGATCGCACAGATCCGCAACGCGACGTCGGCAGTCTTGCTCGACGACATCATCATCGGGTTGGGTGAGGCGATCGGCAATGATATTGGCAATTTCCTGGAACTCAGGGATGCCCATCCCCCGAGTGGTCATGGCCGGAGAACCGAGCCGTAAGCCACTAGTCACAAAGGGAGATTCGGGGTCAAAGGGCACCGTATTTTTGTTGGCGGTGATGTTAATCGCACTCACCAACGCATCAGCTCGTTTGCCCGTCATTGAAACTGAGCGCAAATCCACCAAAACCAAGTGGTTGTCAGTGCCCCCTGAAACCAGCTTTAGGCCCCTAGCTTGGAGCTGCGTCGCTAGGGCCTGGGCGTTCGCAATCACTTGGGCAGAGTAGGTCTTGAAATCAGGCTTGAGTGCTTCCCCAAAGGCCACGGCCTTTGCAGCAATCACATGCTCTAGAGGTCCCCCCTGGCTACCGGGGAATACAGCCTTGTCAAATTTTTTGCCCAGATCTAGATCATTGGTCAGAATCAAGCCCCCCCGAGGTCCCCGCAGGGTTTTGTGGGTGGTGGTGGTGACGACATGGCAATGGGGCAGCGGATTGGGGTGACATCCTGCCGCCACCAGACCAGCAATGTGGGCAATGTCAGCCATGAGGTAGGCCCCGACTTCATCGGCGATCTCCCGAAACTTATCAAAGGGAATGGTGCGGGGATAGGCCGAATAGCCACAGATGATCATCTTCGGACGATGCTCTAACGCCAAGGCCCGAATTTGGTCAAAATCGAGGGTCTCGGTGTCGGGGTTGACCCCGTACTGGTGCACTTGGAACCATTTACCCGATACGTTCACGGGCGAACCATGGGTGAGGTGCCCCCCATGGGATAGATCCATACCCAAAATGCTGTCACCGGGCTTTAGCAGGGCTAAAAACACGGCAAAGTTAGCTTGGGCACCCGAGTGGGGCTGCACATTGGCATGGGCTGCCCCAAACAGGGTTTTGATCCGTTCAATCGCGAGGTTTTCAGCCTCATCCACAAATTCACAACCGCCGTAATAGCGCTTGCCGGGTAGACCTTCCGCATACTTGTTGGTCAGAACCGAACCCTGGGCCGCCATCACCGCTGCCGAAGTGAAGTTTTCGCTGGCGATCAGCTCCAAATGATCGCGCTGGCGCTGAAGCTCCCGCTGCACCATTCCAGCCAATTGCGGATCACTTTTTTGTAATAAATCCAAACTTGTTTGCGTCACAGGCTCTCAACCCCTACTAAACCAAAGCGTATTTTCATGGTAGCCAGTCCCCTTGATCAGGGACACGGCTGACCCGGCCCTTCTCACTGTCTTCAATAAAAGACCCCCCATGGTACCGTGACAACCCATATTGAAGATGATAAATGTACGGCATAGCTCTACACCATGGCCCCATTTCCTTTGGCGGTTCGCTTAATAGCCCCTTCCTAAAGCCCTACGGATTTTTGTAACGGTTTGCAACATATACTGAGTGAAGTAATCCTTAAAACGCCGACTTCAGAGGGGACAGCATTCAATGCGCGTTGCAATTGCAGGAGCAGGGCTGGCAGGGCTGGCATGTGCAAAGTATTTGGTGGACGCTGGCCATGTGCCGATTCTCCTCGAAAGCCGAGATGTTCTGGGGGGGTTGGTGGCGGCCTGGAAAGATGAAGACGGCGACTGGTATGAAACCGGTCTGCACGTATTTTTTGGGGCTTACCCCAACATGTTGCAGCTCTTCAAAGAACTGGGTATCGAAGATCGCCTGCAATGGAAAGAGCACACCCTAATTTTCAACCAGCCGGAACAGCCGGGGGTATTGTCTCGCTTCGACGTACCCGATATTCCGGCCCCCATCAATGTGATTGCCTCTATTTTGCGGAACAACGACATGCTCACCTGGGAGCAGAAAATCCGCTTTGCTATTGGCCTGTTACCGGCGATCATTCGGGGCCAAGATTACGTTGAGGCCATGGATAAATACAGTTTGCTGGAATGGCTGCAAATGCGGGGGGTCGATGAGCGCGTGAACTCCGATATCTTCGTCGCGGCGTCTAAAGCCCTCACCTTTATTGACCCAGAGGATGTTTCTGCTACCGTTCCCCTGACTGCGCTCAACCGGTTCTTGCAAGAGCGCTATGGCTCGAAAGTGGCGTTTTTAGATGGCTCCCCCACTGAGCGCCTTTGCCAACCCCTCGCCGACTACATCACCGAGCGAGGTGGGGAAGTGCATGTGAAGAAGCCTTTGAAGCAGATTTTACTGAATCCTGACAGTACTGTACGAGGCTTTGCGCTGCGGGATCTAGATGGGGGTGCAGACGAGGTGGTGATGGCGGATGCTTACGTTTCAGCGATGTCGGTGGATGTGATCAAAACCCTATTGCCAGAGCCTTGGCGGGGCATTGATGTGTTTCAGCGGATGCAAGCCCTAGAAGGGGTGCCGGTGATCAACATTCACCTCTGGTTTGACCGTAAAATGACCGATGTCGATCAGTTGCTCTTCTCCCGCTCTAAGCTGCTGAGTGTATATGCCGACATGAGTAACACCTGTCGCGAATACGCCAGCCCCGATCGCTCCATGCTAGAGCTGGTGCTGGCCCCGGCCAAGGATTGGATTGATAAACCTGAAGAGGAAATCTTGGCGGCCACCTTGGCTGAGCTACAGCGGCTTTTTCCCCAGCATCTTGGGGGCGATCAGCCTGCCACCTTACTCAAATCCAAAATTGTGAAAACGCCCCGTTCGGTCTACACGGCTGCCCCAGGGCGGCAAGCTTGCCGTCCCGAGCAAGCAACCCCCATTAGCAACTTCTTTTTAGCGGGTAGCTATACGCTGCAACGATATCTCGGCAGTATGGAAGGGGCAGTGCTTTCTGGTAAGCTGGCGGCGCAAGCCATTGATCAGCGTTATCAAGGGGCAACGGTAGCCGCATCTACCTTAGAGCCCATGCCCATTTCCTAGAAAGCTATGGTTTACCGGCAGGATTCGCCAGGGTTTGCCGTATGCTTTTTGGAGAGCTGTTCTGTCTTGCGCAGGCCTTTACCACCGTTAGAAATGTCTGGGGTTTCCAGCCATAGGAATTAATGCTGCAACTGTCTGATGTGCTGCAATCTAGTCACCTGGTTTCCGTTGAAGAGGCCTACGAACAGTGTCGGCAGATTACAGCCAAGTATTCCAAGACGTTTTACATGGGAACGCTGCTGATGACGCCGCCCAAGCGGCGAGCAATCTGGGCGATCTATGTGTGGTGTCGTCGCACCGATGAGTTGGTCGATGGCCCCCAAGCGGCTTCCACGACAGAGGACACCTTAGATCGCTGGGAGCGGCGGCTAGAAACCCTGTTCCGGGGGCATCCAACCGATGACATGGATGTGGCCCTGGTGGATACCCTAGAGACCTTTCCTCTGGATATCCAACCGTTTCGGGATATGATCGCCGGTCAGCGCATGGATTTGCACCGCGATCGCTACCAGACTTTCGATGAGCTAGAGCTGTACTGTTATCGCGTGGCGGGCACGGTGGGCCTGATGTCGACCACCATTATGGGGGTTGACACCGCGCAAAATACGGCTCCCTGGCATGGTTCCCTTTCCCAGTCGGATCCGATCCAAGAAGCAATCGCCCTGGGTGTGGCCAACCAACTGACCAATATCCTGCGGGATATTGGTGAAGACGCCCGACGTGGTCGTATTTACTTACCCTTAGATGATCTGGCTCGGTTCGACTACAGCGCCCAGGATTTGATCGACGGGGTGATTGACGATCGCTGGCGATCGCTCATGCAGTTCCAAATTCAGCGGGCGCGTCAGTTTTATCTGGAAGCTGAACGGGGAATTAGCCGCCTCAGCCCTGATGCCCGTTGGCCCGTTTGGTCGGCCTTGGTGCTCTATCGCACCATCCTAGATGCCATCGAGGAGAACGACTACGATGTCTTTAATCGCCGTGCGTTTGTCCCCACCTTCCGCAAATTATGCAGTCTCCCGGCAGCCCTAATTCGATCCCGGCTGCTATAGATGGACGTTTAGGGCGGCGGCGATGAAACCTTACCAAAGCATTGCCATCCAAGATTGTGGGGAACCCCTAGTGCCGATTCCCTTGGCGATCTTTGCTGCGGTGCAGCCCCATCCCTACGTTTGCCTGGGAGCGCCCTATGGCGATCTGTCCCCCTATTGGCTGCGAGCCTCAGTTTTAGCCGCGTTGAACCAAGCCCAAGCCCATCTACAGCAACGGCATCCAGGGTGGCGGATTCAAATCTTTGATGCCTATCGCCCCGTGGCGGTACAGCAATTTATGGTGGATTATAGCTTTCAGCAATTGGCCCACCAACGACAAGTTATGCCAGCGCAGCTCACCGCCCCCCAGCGCCAAGCACTGCTAGATGAGGTGTATCAATTTTGGGCCTCACCCAGTTTAGATACAGCCACACCGCCGCCCCACAGCACCGGTGCCGCCGTTGATATCACCCTAGTGGATGATCAGGGTGAAGCCATCGACATGGGCTCCCCCATTGATGAGCTTTCGCCGCGATCGTACCCCAGCTACTTTAGTCCCGATCGCCCCTCCGGCAATGCCACCTTTCATCACCACCGCAGCCTCCTTCGCCACAGCCTGAGCCAAGCCGGTTTCAGCCAGCACCCCAACGAATGGTGGCACTTTTCCCTGGGTGATCAGCTCTGGGCTTGGCAAACCCAACAACAGACCGGGCAGCCTTTGACCGCCCGCTATGGACGGGTAGAGGCAATGGAGCCTTAGTCTAATCCTGGAGCCATGGGGGCGGGCATCGCTTTCTGATAAGGGGGGAGATTAGCCTGGAGACGTAGGCAGTTATGCTCCCCTGGCTTCTCAGCTCGATATTCGACCTTATCCATCAGGCGATTTAAAATTAGCCACCCATACCCCCCCTCTTGATAATGTTCGGGTACCGGCGGCAGGTAGCTATCTAGGTCAAAGCCTTGGCCTAGGTCCCAAACCTCTAGCATTAGAGAGTTCGCCTGGAGCTCTAGCCTGAGTTTGATGGGGAGTTCTGGGCGATCTCGATGGGCATGGCGGACGGCGTTTGAGTAAGACTCGACTAACACTAACCGCAGACGGTTTTCCCATTTAGGCCAGTCTGGCAAGGTGCCTAACTCTATTTTCAAGATCCCTAACATCCAGCCCTCGACGGTGGCTAGAAACTTCAGGTCGCTGGGGATGTGTAGTTCCGTTTTCATGGCTACATTACCTCCAGAGACAAAATCGTTTGGTCATCTTCTTGCTGGTCTTTGTCTCCCTGAACTGCAAACAACAGCGTGTCTAAATCCAAGGGGCGGGGTTGATGTTGCAGGAGTTGCCAGAGCCCTTCCTGCTGCAGCATCACCGTCGCATTCGGGTGCTGATCATCGGAGATCGTCGCTTCGGTAATGCCATCACTGGCTAGGAGCAAGGTGTTGCCCCCTGGCAAGGTCGTCTCGCCTGCTTTCGCTTTCCACACGGGCAAAATCCCCAATGGCACCCCCCTCACATCTAAATACTCTGGTTTGGCCCCATGGTCGGTGTCGGTTTGGGTTGACCAAATAAGGGGATAGATATGGCCCGCATTGGCATACATCAGCTCATGGTTGGCTGGGGTATACCGCACCAGCACCATGGTGATAAAGCAGTTGTTCGTGACCAAGTCATCTAATAGACCGTGGTTTAGGTTTTGCATCACCAATTCCGGCGGGGGCGGCTTCTCCTGGGAGAGCTCCCGTCGCAGCACCGAAATGGCACTGGCCATAAATAGGGCGGCGGGTACCCCTTTGCCGGAGACATCGCCCACCGCTAACCAAATGTCGCCGCTGGGGTGCACAAACACCTCGAAAAAGTCGCCCCCCACCTGTCGGGCGGGACGACAACGGGCTTGAATGCTGACGCAGTCAACGTCGGGCCAGCTCTGCCGCAGCAAATTGGTTTGGATTTGGCGAGCCACCTCCAACTCCGCCTGCATTTGGGCAGTTTGTTCTTGAATTCGTTGATATAGCGAGGCCTGGAACAGGGCCAGGGCAATTTGTTCTGTCACCCCATTCAAGAGCTTGACCGTTGCCTCAGACCAGTCTTCCCCGGATTGAATCCGGTAGAGAGAGACCGTTGCCAGGGCAGATTGCTGGTACACCAGCGGTACGGTCAACGCCGTAACGGGGGTGTCTAACCCTTGCAGAACATCTTGCTGGCAATCTTCGGGTTTGAGCCCCTCAGCCGTGATGGCTTGGCTGTGGGCGTCTAATGCGGCCTGTAGGGTTTCCCCATGGTCTTGGGCGCTGTAGGAAAAGGTTTTGGGGGCATCATTCCACTCAGTCGCCGCTGTTCCGGTCACGGGGTTGACAGGATTAAGCACGGCGTAATCGGCCTCAACCGTTTGCCCCAGGGTGGTGACAATGGTCTGTAGCATATTGCGGTAGTCCAGGGACTCCCGAATAGCGGTCATGACTTCGTTGAAAAAAGATTCTCGCCGCAGGGCTCGGGTAAGCACTTGGGTGCGCTGCTTCACCACGCGATAGGTCTCTGCGGCTTGAAAGATCACCGTTTTGAGTTTTTCGGGGTTCCAGGGTTTCGTGATGTACTTGAACACCTTGCCGGAGTTAATGGCTTCTACCAAGTCCTCGACGTCGGTGTAGCCCGTCAGCACAATCCGAATCGTATCGGGAAAGCGTTCCACCGTCCGACTCAGAAATTCGGTTCCATTCATGCGAGGCATGCGTTGGTCCGAAATAATGACCGCCATCTCCCCTTCGCTATCCAGTAGGTCTAGGGCGGCAAATCCATTTTCAGCCTTAAAGACCTGGAAGTCTCTGCGAAAGGTGCGGTAAAGCAGGTCTAAATTATCAGGCTCATCGTCTACCACCATGAGCTTCAGCGTGGCATCCTCTTCCCAGGTCATCGGGAAATCCTTTTTGACGGCTGACTTGACAAGGAATTTAGGTGAAACAACATGGCGCGGCCGGATCTTGCTTGAGGGAGGACTCAGCCTTCCCCAGCTTGCCCAATTGCACTGTGAAAATACTACTCCCTCATGGATGAGATCAAAACCGGAGCATCTTTGCCAATCCTCAGGCAAAATGGGGCATCAACGTTGGGCATGGGCTTTTTGGCTTAGCCCTATTTCAGCGGTTACGGTTCCCGGATGTCCCGTTGTGGCACAAGGACTTTAATCTAACCCAGTTATTTCAGCGGAGGGGGAGACCATGGCAATGAGCGGGGGGTGGCAACACCGAGGAATTGTAGCCCTTTTGGCGGGGGGAATGATGTTTGGCAGCCCCCTAGCGGCGTGGTCTGCCACGGTGGAGGCCATCCATGAGCAGCTGTTGCGGGCGGTATGTCTGAATGATTGGGAGGGGGCGATCGCCCTGACCAGCCCCCTCATCGCCGCCGATGACGTGACGCCAGCCTATCGCCAAGCGATGGTTGATCTGCGGGACATTTTTGAGGTTTATCGGGTCAACGGCGCTGTGATTCCCGACATCAACCATTGTGAGCAGGTTCTACAGCGCTATGTCACCGTCAATCAAGTCCCCATTGAGCCCCTAGACTGGGCCGCCGCGATTGATTCAGTTTTGAATGATGGCCTGGGGCCACCGCCCCCCATCACCCAGGCCGTTCGCCAGCAAACCGCTCAATCGATCTCGGATTTAGATCGCTTTGAGGCCTACGACATTCCGGCCCTAGCGCCAGCCTTGGTGGTGAGTTTGCAAACCGGGTCTGGAGTATCGGCGGGCACCGTCACCAGTGGTCAGGAGATTTATACCTTTTTTGCGGGCTTAGGCGATCGCATTACCCTCGATGTGGATGTGGTGCGGGTGTTGCCCGGCTCTTTGTATGAAGATGACGATACCCAGCTCTTTCTATTTGACGCCAACGGTAAATTACTGGCCGAAAATGATGATGCAGAGACGGGCATTGATTTGCAATCCCGCCTTGAGGATGTTGTCCTTCCCCGCACCGGTCGCTATTACGTGGTCGTGACCACCTACAACAATGATCCGATTTTTGATGACCGAGGCACCATCGCGGGCTGGGCTCAAACGGGGGGCAGTGCGGTGGAATATACCCTGACGATTAATGGGGCTACGCCCACGGCAGATCTCATCTTGACCAACTATGGCCCAGACACCCTGGCTCCGGAATGAGCATGGGATCAATCGATAACATTCTCATCAGGACTGCTCCTCAGCCTCTATATCTGTAAGCGTCCCTGGTACTACGCTGGCTGAGCGAAGTCGTTCGCAACGCGTCTCCCAAAGGGAGAAAGCCAAAACCTATGCAAGATGTCCCCTTCGACTCCGCTCAGGGGACGGTTACCTATATCTTCCTTTGAGTCGATGCGGATAGCAGGCAAAGGACTGTGACCGGTCAGGGGCCGGATATTGTTTTTTTGTAAAGCGTTAGGACTTGGCAACTGTTGACCTGTAGGCACAGACGAAAAATTTGAAGCGCAAGGAACAGACTCAAGCCCATGAATACCTATGACTTACACCGTAGTAATGTCTTCTGTGCCAAGTTTTCGGCCATGGGGCTACTGCTAGCCATGGCTGTCGGCTGTGGCGTTAGCCCAAGCGGACCGGAAGCCGATGGGGCTAGCACGCCTATATCAACGATCGAGACGGCAACGGCTGAACCAGATCTTACGCCTACTGGCAATACCGCCGCCGCCCCCGCCCAGGCGACCCAACCTCAAGGCGAACCCGGTTATGTCGGCTACCCATTGATGGGTGAAACGGCGGCAGGGGAGCCCATCTATTACATTTCTAGCGAACCGATAGATTGTCTTGACGGCGGGTGTGTCCTCATCAGTTTTCTACAGGTGGATGCGGTGGATGCCAATCAGACGATGGACGGCCAAGCTGTCGCCCAGTGTGCGCGTGGGACGTTATCAGAAGTCATGCTAAACAGGTCCCTGCTGGCCTATGAGATCGCGTCGCCGGATGCGGCGATGACTACATTGCTCAACACGGCCTGTCAGGCACAGCGACCGGGAGAGCCCGGTAACACGGCGGCAACGGTCCCTGCTGGGCTGGAAGAGGGTATGCCCTATGGGGAGGTGCGATCGCGCCTAATCGACACAGGCTGGGTCCCCAAAAGCACACCCATGGATCATTACACCGGCCTTGAGCAAGACATGTATGACCGGGGTTACACCGAAATTCGGGGCTGTTCAGGTACTGGCCTGTGCCGTTTTGAGTTTGACTACAGCGACACCAGCGCCTTAGCAGACAATCAAGCCTTAGTTGTTATCACATCGTTTGCTGATTCAGATTCCCTCTTTGAGGAAGATCCCCTGTTTGGGGCAGCGAATATTGGGCCGACGTATTGATCTCATTCGGACTCCTTGAGGTTCAGGATCTTGCCAACCCATGGAGTTTTCGCAACAGAGCCTAGATATGGGGCTTTTTTTGAGAATCAGCTCAAAATACATCTAGATATGGCGCTTTAGATCGGCTAACCTATGGGCAGCTTCCAGCAGTGCGGGCCGCGATCAACGTGGCATGCCCGCCTGAAGTGGTAAATTTGTACTCATAAAGGTACAGCGTCATGTCCTTCGTCGGCCTGCATATCCACAGTGACTACAGCCTTTTGGATGGGGCCAGTCAACTGCCCGCCTTGGTGAATCGGGCGGTGGAGCTGGATATGCCCGCGATCGCCCTCACCGACCACGGGGTCATGTATGGGGCGATCGAGCTGATCAAGGTCTGCAAAAAGGCTGGCATCAAGCCGATTATCGGCAACGAAATGTATATCGTTAATGGCGATATCGAGCAAAAATTCAACAGCGCTGGCAAGCGGGTCAGGATTCCCCGTTACCACCAGGTGGTCCTCGCCAAAAACACCCAGGGCTACAAAAATCTGGTGAAGCTCACCACCATTTCCCATTTGCAGGGCATGCAGGGCTCCGGTATTTTCTCCCGCCCCTGTATCAACAAAGACTTGCTGGAGCAGTACCACGAAGGGCTGATTGTCACCAGTGCCTGTCTGGGGGGCGAGGTGCCCCAGGCGATTTTGCAAAAGCGCCCGGAGATCGCCCGCCGGGTGGCCCAATGGTACAAGGATTTATTTGGCGACGATTACTACCTCGAAATTCAAGATCACGGCTCCCCCGAAGACCGGATTGTGAATGTGGAAATTGTCAAGATTGCCCGAGAGCTGGATATTAAAATTATCTGCACCAACGACTCCCACTTCATCTCTTGTAACGATGTGGAAGCCCATGATGCCTTGCTCTGCATCCAAACCGGCAAGCTGATTACCGAAGACAAGCGCTTACGCTACAGCGGCACCGAGTACCTGAAATCCGCTGACGAGATGCGTCAGCTTTTTCTCGACCACCTACCGCCCGCAATTATCGAGGAATCAATCCACACCACCCTAGAAATCGCGGACAAAGTCGAGGAGTATACCGGCATTTTGGGCCAGCCTCGCATTCCTGACTTCCCCATTCCTGAGGCCTTCAGCGGCGCAGAAGCCTACATGGCCCATGTGGCCCGAGATGGGCTGGTGCAGCGCATGAAGGCAGCCAGCTACGAGGCGATTAGTCAGGATTATCAAGATCGCCTCGAATACGAGATCGACATGATGATCCAGATGGGGTTCCCCACCTACTTCTTGGTGGTGTGGGACTACATTCGGTTTGCGCGGGAAAATAATATCCCGGTGGGGCCAGGGCGGGGATCGGCAGCGGGTTCCTTAGTGGCCTATGCCATGGGGATCACCAACATCGACCCCGTACACCACGGCTTGCTGTTTGAGCGCTTCCTCAACCCCGAACGCAAGTCGATGCCAGATATTGACACGGACTTCTGCATCCAACGGCGGGACGAGGTGATCGACTATGTGACCGAAAAATACGGCAAAGAACGGGTGGCCCAGATCATCACCTTCAACCGCATGACCTCCAAGGCGGTGCTCAAGGATGTGGCGCGGGTGCTGGACATTCCCTATGCCGAATCCGATCGCATGGCCAAGCTGATCCCGGTCTCGCGGGGCAAGCCCACCAAGCTGAAGGTGATGGTGTCGGACAAAACCCCAGCCCCAGAATTCAAAGAAAAATACGACAAAGATCCCCAAACCCAAAAGTGGCTCGACATGGCCATGCGGATCGAGGGCATGAACAAAACCTTTGGGGTCCATGCGGCGGGGGTGGTGATTTCTAAGGATCCCCTCGATGAAATTGTGCCCTTGCAGCGCAACAACGAAGGGCAGGTGATCACCCAGTACTACATGGAAGATGTGGAGGCCCTGGGGCTGCTGAAAATGGACTTTTTGGGGCTCAAAAACCTCACCATGATCCAAAGGGCCGTAGAAATGGTGGAAGCCGACAGTGGCGAGGTAATTGACCTCGACAATCTGCCCATGGATGATCCCGCCACCTTTAAGCTCTTGGAAAAGGGCGACCTGGCGGGGGTATTCCAGCTAGAGTCTTCGGGGATGCGCCAAATTGTGCGGGATCTGAAACCTTCCGGCCTAGAGGACATATCCTCAGTGCTGGCCCTCTATCGACCGGGACCGCTGGATGCGGGGCTGATTCCCAAGTTCATTGACCGGAAACACGGGCGCGAAAAGATTGACTTCGCCGACAAAATTTTGGAGCCGATTCTGACAGAAACCTACGGGATCATGGTCTACCAAGAGCAGATCATGAAAATCGCCCAGGACATGGCGGGCTATTCCCTCGGCCAAGCCGACCTGCTGCGGCGGGCTATGGGTAAAAAGAAGGTCTCCGAAATGGAGAAGCATAAGGGCCAGTTTATTGCGGGCTCCATGGAGAAAGGGGTGCCCAAAAAGGTGGTGGAGGTGCTCTGGGACCAAATGGTCAAGTTTGCTGAATATTGCTTCAACAAGTCCCACTCCACCGCCTACGGCTTTGTCACCTTTCAAACCGCCTACCTCAAGGCCCACCATCCGGTGGAGTATATGGCGGCGCTGCTGACCGCCAACAGTGGCGATCAAGATAAGGTGCAGAGCTACATTGCCAACTGCATCGCCATGGGCATTGAGGTACTGCCCCCCGATGTGAATAAGTCTTTGGTGGACTTTACCCCCGAGGGCAAGCGGATTTTGTTTGGCCTTGGGGCGGTGCGCAATGTCGGTCAGGGGGCGATTGAATGCCTGATTGCCAGCCGGACGGAGGAAGGGCCTTTTCAGTCCTTGGCAGATCTGTGCGATCGCGTCGATCTCCATGCGGTCAACCGGCGAGCCTTAGAAGCGTTGATTCTCTCTGGGGCCTTCGATGCCTTTGAGTCCAATCGCAATCAGTCGATGAAGGATATGGAGCTGCTGATTGACTGGGCTCAGAGTCGCGCTAAGGATCGGGCGATCGGTCAAGGGAATCTGCTGGATATGCTTGGCGGTGGTGGCGATAGTGATGTCCCCTCTACCAGCGGCCATGAGAATGCCCCCAAAGCGCCCCTAGTGCCTGATTTTGACCCCCAGGAAAAGCTCCGCCAAGAGAAGGAACTGCTGGGCTTTTATATCTCGGACCACCCCCTCAAGTCGGTGCAAAAACCAGCCCGGATTCTGGCCCCAATTAATTTAGCGGATCTGGGTCAGCAGCCCGACAAGGTCACCATCAGCGCCATTGTCTTGCTGTCATCGGTGAAGCCCGTGGTGACCAAGAAGGGCGATCGCATGGCCATCATCCAGCTCGAAGATCTATCGGGTCAGGTGGAAGGGGTGGTTTTTCCCCGCTCCTACGAGCGCATTGGCCAACATATTGTCACCGATGCCCGGCTGATGGTGTGGGGCAAGTGCGATCGCCGCGATGATCGGGTGCAGTTGATTGTGGACGATGCAGAGCCGATCGAAACGGTACGCATGGTGATGGTAAATCTGGACCTCTCTATTAGCGACAGATTGAAGCAATATGAATTGGGGGAAATTCTTAAACGCGCACGCGGAGAAAATGCTGAAAATGCCAAGGTTCCAGTAATTGGTGTAATCACGGACCAAAAGCAAAAGCGTTTTATCTGCTTAGGGAAGACTTGGCGTGTGATGGATCCAGAAATGGCAGTCAACGAACTCACCAGTGCCAACTTTGAGGCCCAAGTCGCGCCATTGATTAGTGCCTAATCCAAGGTGTCTTTACACGCTCAGGGTCTATTGCTCAGGTAACCGTCCCCTGAGCGGAGTCGAAGGGGACATTCTGGCTAGGTTTTGGCTTTCTCCCTTTGGGAGACGCGTTGCGAACGACTTCGCTCAGCCAGCATAGTCTCTGGGACGGTTACATTGCTCAGCGGTGGATATCAATTGACCATTCCGGCTTCTCCCTTTTCCCTGACATCCCCTTGCCATCCGGAATAGTGTTGCAGTCATACCAGGTACTTAGTAAGCAGCCAACAGTCGTGTTGGTTCTTGCTAGACCCACTACACTGGCTCTCCCACAGTCTTAGCAGAGTACCCATCATCGTTATTGATAGTTTTGGGAACTCAGGTGCATAGATGGGTACTCTGACTTCATCAAACAATGAACCTTAGTCTGCTGTCACAGGAATGTCACATTTGCGCTTTAGCGTTGAATTAGCGGCTAGGCATAGCTCAGGTACTGACCATGAACCCAGATAAAACAGCCCTAATTTTAATTGGCTACCAAAATGACTATTTTGCCGACGATGGCATTTTGCATGGGGTGATTGAAGCTTCATCTAAGGCAACTAACGCGTTAGAAAATACGGTCAACCTTTTGAAATCACTGGCTGGCACCCCAGTCCTAAAAGTTGCCACCCCGATTATCTTTTCCCAGAGTTACGAAGAAATTGTTGAGCCCGTTGGTATTCTCAAGATCATCAAAGAGGTGGGAGCCTTTAATGCCAACAGTGCTGGCTCTAAAACAATTGATGAATTCAGTCAATTTAAAGATGACATTCTAGAAATCCCAGGAAAATGTGGGTTTAATGCCTTCGTCAATACTGCTTTGGGCGAAATCTTGAAAGCCCATGACATTACGGATGTCATCTTAGCTGGGGCTGTCACATCAATTTGTATTGACTCGACTGGACGGTTTGCCCACGAACAGGGCTACCGCGTCTCCATATTGTCAGACTGCACCTCTGCTCGCACTACTTTTGAGCAAGACTTTTATTTCGAGAATATCTTCCCGATTTATGCAAATACCATCTCGTCTGAACAGTTGATCGAGGCTTTGGCAGTCACAGTTTAATGGTTGACGATTCGCCTGAGAAAGATTTAACGACTCAAATTCAGTATCGCTTAATTGAGAAACTATCAGAGTCTGAGAAGCGGTATCGAGATCTGGTAGAAAATCTGAGGGAGATTGTCTTTAAGTGCGATCGCACCGGCAAGATTCTCTTTCTCAATCGCGCTTGGACAAAAACCCTTGGCTATTCGGTTGCAGAATGCAACAATGCACTGCTGATTAGCTTTATTGTTCCGGGCGATCAGCAAACATTTGCCCAGATGTTAGCTAGTCTTGAACAGGGCAGGAGTGCCAGTAAACTCCTCCAATTTCGACACCAGAACGATCACACCCTCTATTTAGAGCTGTACATGCAGGCTGATAGCCAGTCGGATATTTCTGGTTCTCTGATTGATGTCACGGCCCGCGAAGAAGCCAGCCATCTTCTCAGCCAAGCAAAGGATCGATTGGAAATCAGGGTTGCAGAGCGCACTGAAGCATTAGAGCAAACCAATCAAGAGTTAGCCCAGACCTTGCAAGAGCTAGAAAGTCTCCAAGGGCAACTGATTCAGGCCGAGAAAATGTCAAG
>CAYGVA010000013.1:0-42150 GCA_964353225.1 uncultured Leptolyngbya sp. | reverse complement strand
ATTCATCCAAGACCATAGGGTGCGGGGTGCAGGGGAGCGTTGGGGCAGCGGGACGACCATAGATCAGAGGTGAATCACTGCCCCTTACGGTACCGTAACCGTGATGGAGAATGAATGCAGGGCTGGTTCATTGGCACAATTGGGCACTATCTGTCGCCCCACAGCCATGGGGCTGTCATGATGGGAAAAAGCCCCCATTAACTGATCGCCCTGAACGATGATTGCCACCCTGGAAACCAAACTTGGCCCCGCCATCAAAATAGTGGCCACGATATTAATTGCCAGTGCCCTGGGATTAGAACTGTGGAATTTGTATCTGTTGCAGACCCAGGGTTTACCCCTCCAGGGATGGGGATGGGCTTTTGCCTTTGGGCGGGTGGCCCTGATTGCCCACGGGGTCGAAAGCATGATTGCAGCTATTTATGCCCCGTCCCGGCATCAATCGTCGTTGCGCTATGGCCTTTACACGTTTTTTGTTGGCACCATCGGATTGCTTGAGTTATTCAGACTCAAAACAGCAGATTAACGGGGCATCAGACCCTACCGTTACAATGACCGTTTATCGATGTAACGCCTGATGCTATGGCCTCTGACCCACTGACCCAGCAAAAATATTACCAACTCACTGCGGTGCAGCGATCGCTATTGCAGGTGTTTGCGGTGCTGTACGAGCCCTTTAGCCGCGCCAGCGCCTTTAGATGCTGGAGTGAGGCGATTTTGCCGATCAGCAAGGGCCAAAACATTCGGCCCTTAGACAGTAAGCAATTTAGCAGTCAGGTCACTAAGTTGATTCAGCAGGGGGTCTTGAGCCAGGACCCCGGTGAAGGCCCCCATTGCCCCGATGTGCTGATTGACATTGTGGTGCGAGATGCCGTCAAAGTCGGCACCTTTGAGCCCATTGCCAAGGCGATCGCGAAACTATTCCCGATCCGTCAGCGCTATGGCAGTCACGGGCCGCGCAACTTCAACAGCGAAAGGGAATGGCTGCGGGAGTTGCGCATTGCCATCTATCGCCAGGATTCGGCTGAAATCGATACCCTGCTGGCGGATCGACAACAGGCTTACTGGAAAGCAACCCTGAGTTTTTCTCAGGTCTTACAAGATATTCTCAACAACCCCTTTGATCCCGAATGGCTTGAGAGTTTAACCCCAGCCTTCCATCAATTTGGGTTGCGGCTGATCCTAGAGGACTCGGTGCGGCGCTGTGTCCCCGCCGATGGGGCCTTTGAATTGGTGGAGGACATTTACGATGACGCTCAGGCCGACCCTGCCCTCGCTTTAGCCTATGCCGAACAGCTCTGGCTGCGGGGCTATCTCCAAGATGCCAGTGGGGTGCTCGCCAAAATTGCGCCTAGTCACCATCCCGCCCAGCGGGATGCGCTATTGGGGGCGATCGCCTTTTTGAGGGGCGAAAATGACCAGGCCATTGCCCACTACCGCTTAGCGCTGAAAGCGGCGGGCAAAACCCAGAGCGCCCAAGCCGATTGGTTCAAGCCCCCGGCCACCGTGCTTTATTTTTTCGCCCTTCTCAAAGACGGCAGCCCCACCGCCCATCAAGAGGCCAAAAACCATTGTTTACTGCTGCAAAAGCAAACGGATCACTGGCTTCAGGCCAGCATGGAACCTTTGCTGGCGGTGATTCATACCCAGCAGGGCCAGTTGAGCAAAGTCCTCAATGCCCGCGAGCAATTTGTAGATTACACCCTGGGCACCAAGGGGGTGGGGGCATTGCTCGATGTCTATAGCCTGCAATGGCTGGATGTCAAAGATCTCGATCAGTGGTTGGTGCCGCAACTGGTGCGTCGCTACCGCGCCGCCTCCCAGGCCAACTACGGCTGGCTGGCCCTAGAGATCGCCGAATTGCTGGCGCGGCTAAAGTCGGATGAAATTTATAGTGAATTGGCCGAAGCCCTGCGGGAGCAAACCGGCAGCCAGCCCTTGATCAACGTCGTGGAGCGCCAAGAGGCCTGGGCCTTATCCCTCAGTGCCTTGAGCAATCTGACGGCGGTCAGTAGTGATGGAGCGTCTGGCCCTGCCCAACCCGCCTTTCGGATGGCTTGGCGGCTGCGGTTTAGCTCCGTGGCGAATTGGGAACTCACCCCCCTAGAGCAAAAATTAAGCGTCAAGGGCCACTGGACCAAGGGCAAAACCATCGCCTTGAAGCGCTTTGCTACGGCGGGGGAGATGCCCGACTACATGACCCCTCAAGATCACCAGGTGGTCAGCGGCCTCGAAGTTGAATACGAGTCGCGCTACTACTATTACGGCTCGGCCAAACCCTATTATTCCTTCGGCAACGAGGCGCTGCTGGCCCTCGTGGGCCATCCCCTCGTGTTTTGGGAGGGCACCGATAATGTGCGGGTGGATGTGGTGGCGGGGGAGCCTGAGCTGTTGGTTAAGCGGCTGTCGGGGGAGCGGTTGCGATTGGAGCTGTCCCCCACGATTCCCACCAGCGCCAGGCTTCTGGCCTTTAAAGAAACCCCGACCCGCCTGAAGGTGATCGCCATCAAGGATGACCATCGCCGCATCGCGGAGCTACTGGGACCCAACAACCGCCTAGAGGTACCTGCCCAGGCGGAGGCGCAGGTGCTGCAAGCGATCGCCTCAGTAGCCAGCCTTGTCACCGTGCAGTCCGACATTGGGGGTGGGGTGGCCGCCGAGGAAGTGGCCGCCGATGCCACCCCCCGCTTGCACTTGCTGCCCGCTGGGGATGGCCTGAAGGTGTCGCTGTTGATTCACCCCTTTCCCGAAGGGGGGAGCTACTATGCCCCCGGCAAAGGGGGCGAAACCGTCATTGCGGAGGTGGCGGGCAAGCGGTTGCAAACCCAGCGGGACTTGAAGCTAGAGAAGCAGCGGGCTAAAGCGGTGACAACCGCTTGCCCCGTCCTACAGGACTACAAGCCCGAAAAAGGGGAATGGCTAATTGAGGAGCCAGAAGATTGCCTCGAACTGCTGGTACAGCTCCAGGAGCTAGGGGATAACGTCTGCATTGAATGGCCCGAAGGTGAGAAGCTACGGGTGTCGCGGCAATTGGGCCTGGGGAATTTTAAGCTCAACATTCGCCAACAGCAGGATTGGTTTGCCGCCAGCGGCGAAGTCCAGATCAGCGACGATCAGGTGATGGATCTGCAACAGCTGATGCATTTGCTAGAGGGCACCTCCAGCAAGTTCATCGCCCTCTCCGACGGGCAGTTTCTCGCCCTCACCGATGAATTTCGCCAGCGGCTGCAAACCCTCCACCGGCTTTCGGACGGCCAGGGCAAAGGCAAAAACAAAGACATGCGCATCCATGGCCTCGCCGCCCTGGCCCTAGAGGACATGGTGGAAGATGTGGGTCAGCTCAAGGTGGACAAAGCCTGGAAAGCCCATTTGGAGCGCATCAAAGCCGCCCGCACCATTGATCCCCAGCTCCCCCCTGAGCTAACGGCCACCCTGCGAGACTATCAGCAGGACGGCTACACCTGGCTGGCCCGATTGGCCAACTGGGGGGTGGGGGCTTGCCTCGCCGATGATATGGGGCTGGGCAAAACCCTACAGGCGATCGCCGTCATCCTCAGCCGCAGCGACGATGGCCCCACCCTGGCCATTGCCCCCACCTCGGTCTGCATGAACTGGATCAGCGAAGCCGAGCGGTTTGCCCCCACCCTGACGGTGAAGGTGTTTGGCGGGGGCGATCGCCAGCAGATGCTCGACAATGTGCAGCCCCGCGATCTGGTGGTCTGTAGCTATGGGCTGCTCCAGCAAGAAGATGTGGCGGCGATGCTAGCCAAAGTCGTCTGGCAAACCATCGTTTTGGACGAAGCCCAGGCGATCAAAAATGCCGACACCAAACGCTCCCAAGCGGCGATGGCCCTCCAGGGCAACTTCAAAATCATCACCACCGGCACCCCCATCGAAAACCATCTGGGGGAACTGTGGAATCTGTTTCGCTTCATCAACCCCGGCCTGTTGGGATCTTTGGATAGCTTTAACCAGCGCTTTGCCTACGCCATTGAGCGGGATCAAGACGAGGCCGCCCGCGAAGCCCTGCGTCGCCTGATCCAGCCCTTTATCCTGCGGCGCACCAAGGATCAGGTGCTCAAAGAGCTGCCCTCCCGCACCGAAATCACCCTCCAGGTGGAACTCAGCAAGCAGGAGATGGCCTTCTATGAGGCGCTGCGGCGGGAGGCGATCGACAAGCTCAGTGACCTGGATGATCCTGCTGGGCAAAAGCATCTGAAGGTGTTGGCCGAGATCATGCGGCTGCGGCGGGCCTGCTGCAACCCCAATCTGGTGCGTCCGGAGCTGGCTCTGCCCAGTGCCAAGCTGAACCAATTTGGCGAAGTGTTGGCGGAGCTACTCGATAGTGGCCACAAGGCCCTGGTGTTTAGTCAGTTTGTCGATCACCTCACCATCCTGCGGGAGTATCTCGATGGGCAAAAGATTGCCTATCAATATCTCGACGGCAGTACCCCGGCAAAGCAGCGCAAAAAGCGGGTGGATGCCTTCCAGCAGGGGGAGGGGGATGTGTTTTTGATCAGCCTCAAGGCGGGGGGCACGGGGTTGAATCTCACCGCCGCCGACTATGTGATTCACATGGACCCCTGGTGGAACCCAGCGGTGGAGGATCAGGCCAGCGATCGCGCCCACCGCATCGGTCAACAAAAGCCGGTGACCATCTATCGGTTGGTGGCGAAGGGGACGATCGAGGACAAAATCGTGGCGCTGCACAAGGCCAAGCGAGATTTGGCGGATAGCTTACTGGCGGGGACAGATATGAGCAGCAAGGTCTCCACAGAGCAGCTCCTCTCCCTAATTCAGCAGTAAGCGAGGGTGAGGTAGCTGGATTTGCCACCAGACAAGTCTTGCTTAATCGAATTCAGTGCTCAGGAGTTGCTGCAAAGGTTCGACCAATGGCGGCAAGCTTTGCTGGGCAGTACGCCAAAGCGTGGGTACGTCTACTTGGAAATATTCATGGGCTGCGACGTTGCGCATATCTTTCATGAGACGCCAAGGTATTTCGGGATGGCGGTCCTGGATGTCGTCCGGGATATTGGCTGCGGCTTCACCAATGACAATAAAGTCGTAAAGAACAGCTTTGACAAGCGTTGCCTGATTAGCAAAGCTCTCAAAATCCATGGCTGACGTTTGGACTGTGATGGCTTGGATCGAATCCAAAATATCTTGAATTCTGGCTGGCCATGCCCTAGAAGACACGAATCGCATCCTGGGTGACAGGGACTCGGAGGTGCTCTCTCAAGGCTGCACGGGTGCCCAAATCAATGTCGCTATCCAACAGATCTTCGAGGTAATGCTGCACTCGAAACAGGTCGAATAGGGTGGCTTCAATCTCGAATTCAACGAGGAAATCGATATCGCTGTCTGGGGTGGCTTCGTTGCGGGCCACTGAACCAAACAGGTCTAAGGATTTGACACCGAGGGCCTCTAGGTTGATCCGGTGGGCGGTGGTGAGGGCCAAGACTTGCTCACGGGTCATGGGGGAGCGAAGGAAAAAGTCGGCCTTTTTATTATGCAACAGGGGTGATGGGGGGCTGGAGTTTGAAGGGTTTGAATCCACTTAAATCCATCAGTTTCTCGCTCCCAAGCTCCGCCTGGTGAGCTATCCCAGTGGCTCTGCCGCCCATGATCGAGGCAAGGGTGTTGTGAGCCGTTCAGCCATGTCAAATGGTCAGACCTAGACGCTAAGGCGAGAGCGTGACTCAGCCATTGACACGACGTTCAGCCATGAAATAGAGACGACAGCGATCGCCAAAACTCGTCACAATACTTCAAGTATTCATCACGAGGCGAAACGATGACGACGGGCGTTTGGGTGCTGGGCGATCAGCTATATGCGGGCCAAGCGGCCTTAGCCCATCGGCATGGCCACAAAGCCGAGACGCCGGTGCTCATGATCGAGTCGCGTCAACACGTGCAACAGCGCCGCTACCATGGGCAAAAACTCGTGCTCGTCTGGTCAGCGATGCGACACTTTGCCGCCGAACTCAAAGGGGCCGGGTGGACAGTCAGCTACGAAATTGCTGAGGATTTTGAGTCCCCCCTCCGCCAGTGGATTCAAGACGAGGACATCACGACCCTGCAAGTTATGGAGCCGAGCGATCGCCCCTTTATGGCCTTCTTGCAACAGCTCGATCTGCCCTGCGACCTCGACATCATCCCCAATAATCACTTTTTGTGGAGCGTCGATGGCTTTAAGGCTTGGGCCAGCGATCGCAAAAGTCTGCTGATGGAAAGCTTTTATCGGGCCGGGCGCAAAGCACTGGATGTGCTGATGGAGGGCGACGACCCCGTTGGCGGTCAGTGGAACTTTGACAAAGAAAATCGCAAACCGCCGAAGGGCAAGCTTGATACTCCAGCACCGCTGATATTTGAGCCGGACGAGATCACCCAAGCGGCGATCGTGGCGGTGCAAAATGCCGACTTTCCCACGTTTGGCGAGCTGCAACCCTTTCGCTGGGCCGTGACCCGCGACCAAGCGCTACAAGTGCTCGACCATTTCATCACCACCCGCCTCAAAACCTTCGGCCCGTACCAAGACGCGATGGTGACGGGTGAAGACACGATGTGGCACGCCCTACTATCGCCCTATCTCAACCTCGGTCTGCTTCAGCCGCGAGAGGTAATCGAAGCCGTAGAGCAGGCCTATCACGAGCAAGCTTTGCCGCTGAACAGTGTGGAAGGCTTCATTCGGCAGGTGATGGGCTGGCGCGAATACATGCGCGGTCTCTACTGGTATGTGGAGGAGGACTATTTCGATCGCAACTTCTTCGACCACTATCGCCCCTTGCCCGACTTCTTTTGGACGGGGGACACCGACATGAATTGCCTGCATCAGGTCATCGATCAGGTGCAGCGCACGGGCTACGGACACCACATTCAACGTCTCATGATTCTCGCCAACTTTGCCCTGATTGCCGGACTCAATCCCCAAGCAGTGGAGGACTGGTTCCACGCCGCATTCATCGATGCCTACGACTGGGTGATGCAAACCAACGTACTTGGCATGGGTCTGTTTGCCGATGGCGGTGTGCTCGCCTCTAAGCCTTACTCCGCCTCAGCCAACTATGTGAATCGCATGAGCGACTATTGCAAAGGTTGCCGCTACAACCACAAACAAAAAACCGGGGACGACGCCTGCCCCTTCAATTTCTTTTACTGGGACTTTCTCGATCGCCACCGCGACAAATTAAAATCCCAGGGTCGCATGAGCTTCATTTTGAAGAATCTGGACAAGATGAAGCCGGCGGATCTTGAGGAGATCCGCGATCGTGCCGCCAGCTACCTATCGCCATAAGCTAGAAGCCAGCATTTTCGCAGTTGATCCGATGGGCGGTGGTGAGTGCCAAGACTTGATCACGGGTCATGGGGGAGCGAAGAGAAGTTTAGTATTTTTGTAATGCAACAGGGGGGCTGGAGCCCTGGGCATTGCCCGTAGGGCGAAGTGGGTTTTCTCGCTCCCAGGCTCCGCGAAAAACTGAATTGAATCGCATCATTAAAACCTCACAGTCTTTTGTATTTTAAAAGAGCCACAAGAGCTGCATCAAGCCTGAAGATAGATGCAATATAGATATAACGACTGCCTTGAATACATGTCTACAACGCAAAAGCTTCTCCAGGCAAGGCTTTTAGCGATTCAGCTAAAGATAATGTGCGTTTTGTCTAAGGCTTGGTCGATGATATTGCCCGAAGCTTCGCCCCGTTGCTTCATGCGCTGGGTGAGGGCATCCATGAGCCCTTGCCCAAAGCTAGACACGAGGCCAAACCCACAGGCGACTACACCAGAGATCGCCGCTTTAGGAATGTCGTCGAGGTAGAGGTTGTAGAGGGCATAACCCCCACTACCGGCCACAAAGAGCTTGACAATGGCGTCTGTCAGTCGCTCTTCAATGCTGGGTTTGGGCTTTGGAGATGGGGTCATGGGGATGAGCCGAGGCAGTACGCCTTGTTGTGGCATTGCAGTGGTCTGTTGCCCAACATCCTAACTGTTGGGTCGTGCTGCGCTTGACGCCAACCTACAATTTTTGGGGCTCCCAGGTCTGCCATTATTGATGACGGTTTCGCCGCGTTAGCAATGACCAAACTGACCTAGGGGTATGGGCGGAGCGATCGCCCTCAATCGCCAGAAGTCGAATCCGTCACCCGCCTCATTTGCGACAAAAAATCGCCAACCCAGCCCTCGAATCACCTGAATCCCAGCTCCAAAATGAGACCCATCGCCCATTCAGCACAGCCAAATGACCATCGGCTTCAAAAGAGGGTGCCATAGCACACATCCAAACCGAATAGGATGTGTATAGTAGAGGGATACTGTAAACTCCCCTGCGGAAATTATCATGGCTACCAGCGCTGCTCGGCTGGGCACCAACCCCAGAACATCAGCGCGCGGCGTTCTGGCCCTAAGAAGCATCTTTGAAACGGTTGATGCTTCTAGCTGTCCAAGTCACTATAACTTTCATATGCACACCGTTTGCTCTGACGGTCAACTGACCCCAGGGGAACTGATTGAGCAAGCGATCGCATTGGGCCTCAAAGAATTTGCCGTCACCGACCACCACACCCTGAAAGGGTACTACCAAGCCAAGCAGTACATGGAAGACTGGCAATGGCGGCACCCCGCCCCCATTCGCCGAGATGCTGCCGGTCGCGTCTCTCGGGGGCTACCCCGCCTGTGGACAGGGGTCGAAATCACCTCCAAGCTAGACGATACGGACGTCCATATCTTGGGGTATGCCTTTAAGCCGAGCCATGAAGCCATTCAACCCTATTTGCAGGGCAGTTCTCTGATGGGGGACAGTCGCTTAGCCGAGAATGTCATTCAAGCGATCCAAGGGGCGGGGGGGCTCGCTGTGCTAGCCCATCCCGGTCGTTATCGTCGCTCCGCTGAGGAGCTCGTGCCCGAAGCCGCAAAACGCGGCATTGACGGCATTGAGACGTACTATGCCTACGGCAACCCATCTGCATGGCAGCCCTGCCCAAAGAAAACACCGGCCATACAGACCTTGGCCCAGGACTTCCATCTGCTAAGCACCTGCGGCACTGACACCCACGGCAAGAGCTTGACCCGACGCGTCTAAATCGGCATTTACCAGTGTTTGCCAGCCAACAGAGCCTTCACGACTCAGCCCCAATCGTTGCCTGGGGTAAGGTTGATTCATTTGACAGGGAAGAAAGCTGATAGGCCCCATTGACCACTGATGCACCTGGCCAGATACCCCCAAGAGATTTTGGACATGGTGACCCACCTCATGGGCAATCACATAGGCTTGGGCAAAATCCCCCGGAGCCTGGTGACGGGTCTTCAGGTCTTCGTAAAAGCTCAGGTCGATATAAACTTTTTGATCCGCCGGGCAGTAAAACGGCCCCATGGCAGCTTGGGCAAAACCGCAGGCAGAATCCACTTGGTCCGAAAATAAAACCAGGTTGGGCTCTTGCTAGGTGCCGCCCCCCGCTTGGAACAACGCCTCCCAAGTGTCTTCGGTGTCCGCCAAAACCACCGACACAAAATCGGCCAGTTCATCATTCCCCCCCGAGTCGGTGGGTAATTGCGAAGAGCCCGATGGGGCTGGGGCGATCGCCTGTTGTAAGAGCACGGTGGGGTCACCCCCCAGCACCGCCACCAGCAGCGCCAAGACCAAAAAGCCTAATCCGCCGCCCCCCACCGCAAGGCCAGGGGAGACCTTTTGGCCCCGGAGATCGTCGACGTTATCGCTCCGCCGCCCTTTCTTCCATTTCATAGTGACGCTTGCACAGTGACGCTTCTTATTAGGGTTTAACCCTACCAAAATCAGTGGTAGAAGCGATCGCCCTTGAGCATCACCCCAGACGCTAGCCTGGGGATTGAAAGAAGATAACCCCAAGAACCCTAGGCCAACAGGGTTTGGGCGCGGGTCACAAAGTTCTCCGCCGTTAATCCATTAAAGGCCATCAGTTGGGGGGCGCTAGCGGTGGTTTCACCCCGCTTCCAAGCAAACACATCGCGGGGGGCGGTACTGCGCAGCATCACTGGCTCCAGCATGGCGGAGGAGCCCCCCGTCACCCCAATCAGAGCGTCCCCGCCAAAGAGTTCTGTAAACGCCCCATCATCCAAGAAGGTGCCATCGGCATCGGAGCAGCTCTCCCAAGCCACGTCGGTGGGTCGGTAGAGGCGGCGGGGGTTCACGATGGAGACCACCCGCGCCCCAATGCCCAGCGCAGCTAGCTGCTCAACGGCATCCAACACAGGAATGAGGGTCATGTCCCCAATCACGGCAAACACCACGGTTTTGCTGCCTGCTGTGCTGTGTAGGGCGATCGCCCCCTCCGCTAGGGCTTGGCGCGTCTGGGCCAAAGTCGTGCGAATGGGCAGCGGCGACTTGCTGGCGGTAATGGTGACGCCCTTGTTCTTGGCCTGCAACGCCCACTCGTAGCAGGCTTGAATGCTGTTAGCATCCACAGGAAACAAAGGAAACACGTTGCCGTTGCGCATCATGCCCGCAAAATAGTTTTCGATTTCGGGGCGCTGGTGGGTCCAGCCATTGCGCCCCTGCTCTAAGGCCCCCGCCGTAAATAGGGTGACGGTGGCCGGGGTGGGGCGGCGCAATTCCGCCATGGCCTGGGTGACTGTCTGCCAAATCGGCAACCCATTGATTGCAAAGGACTCGTAGGAGCACCAGAGGGTACGAGCCCCAAAGAGGGCCTGGGCCGCCGCCAAGCCCGCACAGGCATCTTCACTCAACGGCTCGTACACTTGCCCCTCTGGCCCCTGGAAGTAGAGGTCGTCGGTGGTGGGGTGGACGATCTTCAAGGCTTGGTTAATGTTGTTGATGCCAGAAGCCGCATTGCCATCGGCATTGGTCACCACAAACCGAGGATCCTGCTGCCCCACATATCCCACGATCGCCCCCATTGCTGTGGTTGCAACCTGTTTGTCACCCCCCACGGGAAATTCGGCTAGGGGTAGATCCCCGAGCTCCGGCACGGGCAGCACCGATTCGGTCACAGCGGTTTGGGCATTGGGACCCCCCATGGCCCGCTCAAAGTTGGTGCGCACCAAATCCCAACCCGCAGGGGTCAGGGCTCGGGCCTTGAGGGCCGCCGCAATATAGTCCTTATCCACACTGTCGCCGGGGTAAAGGTTGTGGGACTTGGCCCCTCGCTTATGCACCCCAGCCCCTTTGAGCTGCTTGATAATCAGCACGGTGAGAGTGCCGCCTAAGGCCGCCTTCGCCGCCTCGTCCGTGGCGGTGAGTACGGCCTGGGTAAAGGCCAACCGCTGCTGGAACGAAAAGGCGGTGCTATCGACGTAGGCCCCTGGCTGGTTGGCGTCATCAAAATCCTTGGCATCCACCAAGATCACGTTTTTGAATCCATTGCCGCGCCAGTAGGCGGTCATGGTTTCGTTGGATTGGGTAGACACCATGCTGTGGTGCTCTTGGGAGTAACCATTCCACACCAAAATCGGCAGGAAGTTAGTGACCGTGGGGTACGCCGTGGTGAAGTGGCCGAAGCTGCTCATGATGTAGGGTTCCCCCAAGCCGCCATCCCCAATGGTGACCGGGAACAGGGTGCCGGGGTGCAGCTTGGCACCCGCCATGGCAAAGTGCTGGCCCTGCCCCAGGGGACCGGCGGGGTTCAGCAAGCCGGGAATCTGACCGGAGAGGTGCCCCAGCAGGCCATGGGTCTCGCGGAAGCGATCGCACAGGTCCTGCACTGTTTTAATGTCCATCGCCTCCAGGGAGCGATCCATGAATACCGTGCTGTAAAACCCAGGGGCATGGTGCCCCACTTCTGTAATTAAGTTTTTGTAGCCCAGCATCACCAAGGCGGCGATGCCATCGGCGATACTCGCAAACCCACCGGGGTGGCCCGACTGCTTGCTGGCGGTGACTTGCAGGGTCAGGTACCGCAGGGCATCCGCAGCGAGTAGGGTTTGATAGACCGCAGCCGGGTCGTCAGGGGCCGAGATCGCTTTGGCGTTGGGGGCGATCGCAGGGGTCTGACCGTAGCGATCAAAGTCGGACAGGGTCTCGGCAAAATGCTGAATACCATCACAAAATGCGGGGGCTTTGGGCTTAGAAGTAGCTACGGTCATAATCTCTAGATACCTTCTCGCGTGAGGGAAGCAGCGCTCAAACAACATTCCATTCTATGGAGTGGTGGGACTTAGCGAGGCTCACAGGGAACTCACCCCACGCCCAAAAGGGCACCCACCCTCCACCATTTATGGACCCAGTAAATCCATGGTCCATCAATTATTGACTTGAGTCAATGCAAATAGACGTCTCCCACCCCTCAGCACTCCTCTATTGCGCCATGGGGAACCTCCTCAGGCTGGCTGACGTCAATCTAGAACGGCTACGTGTATCCACCAATCTTTTGCGCCAGGTTTGAAAAGACGCTCAAAAAACAACCGCATTTTCATGAAGTTTCAATGAAGATTGCGGCAGGAGCCTTGATCGCCCATGAAATTTGAGCGATCCTGCTGTGAAGGTGCCATGAAGCCTGATTGGGATGTCCGTATTATCCGAACCTTTTGTGTCAGTAATTGTACGGACAAGACGGCAGTCGTAGATTGCTTGGATCTCCTCTGATGGCCTGTTTAACGTTGTTCTCACTTCACTGAGAAGCCTTATGAAGCCTGTATACTTCATTGCCTACTGTTCTAAGGGGGCCTCTATTGGGCTGTTGCTGTCGGTCATGGTTGCTGCTTTGCCCGCTAGGTCAGCGACCTTCGGTCTTGTCCCGGTGGGGCTTGAGCCGGTAGATGACTATGGGCAGGTATATGCGAGCAGTGCCCTCCCAGACACCACTCGTAATCCTATTGATGAGTATCAGACCTCTGTAACCGAGGCGACGAATGACAGTACCCTGGGTGTCGATACCCCTTTTGAGCAAGCTCTGGCAGATGCGGGTTACAACCCAACCATCATTCAAGGCATTATCACTAAGGTTCTAGCTCGCACTGCCGGTCTGGCGACGGCTGTTTCGGATAACGCCAGCCTCTCGGCTTTTCGATTTGATGGGATCCAATTGACTCAATTGATCAGTGAGGCTGAAGCGTCCAGCCTATCGATGACGAACGGCAGTAAGGCATGTAAGCGCATACGCGAAAAGTTAGCGAAAAAGCCTGGGAGTGTTTCGATTCGTGAGCAATCTAAATGTTGGGCACGCTAAAACCCGGCTCATTGTTGAATTGACGCCGCTCTTTTGACAAAATCCAGCGCTAAGGGATGAGGCTTGAATAACGCCGCGATTCTTGCGCCTTCTCCCAAAAGCCGGATTTAGAAATCCCCTCCATGCCGAAGGCGATATGCCCGGTGGGAGAAGGTTAGGGGAGAGGGATTCAGCGACTGATTACTGCGTGGCAGTACCCTAAATCTGTGTGTACGTTTTCTAGGCGCAGAATAAATCAGCTTCTGCTTCACGACGTCGCCGTAACCCCGCCTCAGCGGGCGAGCCCGGATTGCGATATTTCACAAACTGTTCCTTAATCCAAGCTTTGTCTGACCATCGGTCAGTCATATCACAGACCCTAGTAATCGACTGAAAATCTGAGCCGCCGTAAAAGCCCGCACCCAAGTTATAGGCAAAGCTATAGAGGGCACTTCTCTGGTTGTCATTCATTTGACCCCAGGTGGGAATGCGCTCCATGGCGGCTCGGGTGGAGTGATCGATGTGAGAAATCAGGTATTTCTCAGCTTCATCTCGGGTAATCACATCCCCTTGCTGCACCTTGCTGCCATCAGGATAGGCGGTCGTGCCATAGCCAATGGTGGGCACCCCCCAACCATGAATCGGATCGGCATAGGCTTGGGCGCGACCATCGGGTAGTTCTGTTGCATACCCCTCGAATTCTTTGATCAGCTCAATGCCCGCCATGGGAATGCTGCCCGATGAAACGGAGACCGTTGAAGCGGGGGGTGACAGGTCAACGACCTGACCATTGTTTAAGACCTCAGCCGCGCCGTCGTAGACATACCAGGTGTTGCGACCGCTCACAAAAATCTGGTTACCTTCGGCATCTTTGCCCAATGTGATTTTGACGTGATTACCCTCAGGACGATAGGCGGCGATCGCTAAGGTTGTTCCAGCTTTGACAAATTCTTTCTCATCATCAGAGAGTGTGGATCCTTGGTCTGGGCTGAGCTTAAACCAAGTGTCTACCTTGGTGCGAATCTCGTAGGACATGACAAACAACTCCGTAAGGTGAGATGCAAAAAATCAGTTGCTAGCAACGCCATCTTAGCGACTTGCCCAGGCAACGAAAATGTTCATGTTTTGCAGGATTGGGATGGCAGGCTGTTTTGTCAGAATGCCATCCCAATCTTGCATGGGGTCAGGTGACCTGCCCCCTACCCTTGACAAAACCCTCGTAGGAGAGCGGTTTCCGCATCCAACGCATGTTCTTTTCAAACAGCCAAGACACCTAGGAGCACTCTGATCCTTAGCGCAGCAGCCAGGTGGCTTGTAGTCTTGTCCTAACCCGACTAGCGATTGCCATATCACGCCATAGAGAATGGAGAACGTCAACATGGCCCCATTCATCGTCTTGGGGAACCGGGTTAGACTTCCGACCCCTGGCAATGATGGCGGTAAAACAACTGCTATGTTGTAAACTTTGCACCCCTATCCCCTGGCAATGGTGTTTCCCCGTTGGAATTTCGCCATAATACAAGGCAATGCCGTAAGGTATTGGTGCAAAAGGAGCGTACTGGAGCCGTCGAGTAGCAACATGAGCACAGTCATGATTGTGGATGACAGTTCAGCCCTGCGAGAAATGATTGCAGGGCTCTTGTCTCAGGCTGGAATGACCATTTTAGAAGCGAAGGATGGTCTTGAAGCCCAACAAAAACTTCAAGCCAGTACGCCCGATCTTGTGGTGTTGGACATCGTCATGCCCAATATGAACGGCTACGAGCTGTGCCGCTGGATCAAAAACAATCCCGGCACCCAAGATGTGCCTGTGGTCATTTGCTCCTCTAAAGGGGAGGAGTTCGATCGCTATTGGGGCATGAAGCAGGGGGCCGATGCCTATATCTCTAAGCCCTTTCGGCCCAATGAAATGGTCGAAACGGTCAAGCAATTACTGCGGGGTAAAGGGTAACCCCCTTTAGCCTGGGGGGTCATCCTTAGCAAGCGGCATCTCTTCTAGCAGCCCTGATTCCACCATCAGCCTGGGCCACACCAACAGAAAGAAGGTCATCCAAGCCCCTAAAGGCAAGGCCACCAGCCCAGTCAGCCAATACCGATGAAAGACTAGCCAGCTGCCCCCAATGATGCCGAACCCGGTCAAGGCAATCGACCAAGGCTGGCACCACCAAGGCTTATAGTGCCAAGGATTGATGGATGGGGGAGTTTGCATGGGTTCCGCTTTAAACAATGCCAGCGATCTGCAATGGCTATGATAGCCCGCTTGGCATCTGAAAGGAGACCCGCCCCTAGCATTGCCTGGGGGCGGATCTTAACTTGAGTAAGGTCAACCCAATGGTGTGAACTCGACGTCACCCTAGCTGTCGCAGCCAGCAGCCACATCTAGGGGCCAGGTGCCGACTGGAGACCGCACGCTATCCCCTTGGTATAGGGCATCCAAGTGGAAGTAGTGAATGCCATACCGATTCGGGTTGCGAACCTTGTCAATTACTACGATAAAGTTCGTGTTCTCAGGAATGGCATCCTCAAAGTAAATTTGGATCGTATTGCTTTCGGAGTCCACGATGATTTCGCTGGCAGGAATCACGTCACCGCCCCGTCCTGTCCCTTCTCGCACTTCGATTTCGGCATTATCAAAGTGGCCACGGTTGTCTTCAAAAGCCTGGGGATAGATAATCTCTAGCTCAATAATTTCCCTTGGAGAGACGGCCCCGGCGGCTACATTGAGGAAGTAACGTGCCCTGGAGTTTCGGCGTTCGTTGTTATCAATCGAGTAACCCAAACGGATTTCAGAATCAACGCCGCCAAACAGCACAAATCCTGCCGTGGTGGTACACCGTTGTGCAAGGGCAGGCTGGGTCACGGGTGCGATCGCGCCGCTAGATAGCATCACCCCAGAAAGGGCAGCAACGCCTAAAACAGCCCGTCTAACCTGTGTTCTTAATCCCATTACCTTAAACCTCCCTGCCTGTGGCAGTGTCATCAAAATTGCTTTGACTGATACCTAACTGTGTGACGGGTGTTACGCCTTAAAAGTGCCTGACTCCGCTGATCCTTAAGCGATCACCGGTCAGTCGCTACCCCAGCAATGGGCTGGAAACACCGTATGGAAGGTCATCTTAACATTTCCATACCTCTCTTGAATCCGTGCCCCGTTCCAGTCCATGCCGTTGTCGTCTCTGCGGCTAAACCGTTAGCTTGGCCGCAGTGTCATCTATTGAGCGAACGAATGGATAGTGCGATCGCCTTAGCCCTTTCCTTTGTGGCCCTTTTGATGTCAGTCCAACGGGGTATTCCGATCCTCTATCCCTTATTGGCCGTACTGGGGTTGATGACTGGGGTCTATGGGCGACGGGGCGTACCCCTCCAGCAGCTATGGGCGTTGATGAAGCGAGGGGTACGGCAATCGGCAGGGGTGATCAGTATTTTGCTGCTGATTGGCTTGGTGGTGGCCAGTTGGCTCATGGCCGGAACGGTCCCAGCCTTGGTGTACTACGGCTTGCAGTTGATCCATCCCCGCTGGTTTTTGGTGTCGGCATTTATGTTGACAGGGCTGGTGTCAGTGCTGTTGGGCACCTCGTTTGGCAGTGCCGGGACGATTGGCTTGGCCTTGATGATTATGGCTCGGGGGGCTGGGGTCGATGAGCATTGGGCCGCAGGGGCAATTATTTCAGGCGCTTATGTGGGCGATCGCTGTTCCCCCATGTCCTCTAGTGCCCACCTTGTGGCGACGTTGACGGGCACCGAGATTTACCCAAATCTGCGCCAGATGCTGACCACCGGGTGGGGGGCATTGCTCCTGTCCATAGGCATTTACACCCTGGCCTCCATCAGATATCCGTTATCTATTGTTGACAATCCCCTGATTGAGCAGATTCCCTCCCACTTCTCGGTGCATCCGGTGACGTTGTTGCCGGCGGGGCTGTTGGTGGTGCTGACCCTCCTGCGGGTACCTGTCAAGCGCACCTTAGGGATGAGTTTGGCCAGCGCGATCGCCTTAGCATTCGTCATGCAAGCGCAGTCCGGTGTAGCCGTCTTGCAAACCCTGCTAACCGGTTTACAACTGCCGAGTGACAACCCCCTCAAGGAGATTTTTCGGGGGGGCGGTCTCCTGGTAATGGGGCGGGTTTGTGCGATCGTGGCGGTATCTACCGCATTGGCGGGGCTGCTGTCAGGGATGGGGACCTTGAATCCATTGAGTCAGTGGCTGTCACGGTGGCCCGGTAAACGGGGGCTGTTTGGCAGCATTGTCTTGACGGGTGCCCTAACCAGTGCGTTTGGCTGTACTCAAACCATCGCTATCCTGCTGACCCAGCAAATTGCTCGTCCCCTCTATCGCCATGTCCACCCCGACCAGTTGGCAGTAGATATTGAAAATTCAGCGGTGGTGCTGGCACCGCTCATCCCTTGGAATATTGCCGGACTGGTCCCCGCGACGATTCTACTGACGGATGCAGGGTTTATTCCCTATGGGGTCTACCTATACCTATTGCCCCTCCTCAACTGGCTCTTTCGGAAACCCACTCGACAGCGTCCTGTGGAGGAAGCCGTCAACGGTTGTACGACTACGGTTCTGAGGGATTTGGCTTGATGTTCTCGGGCAAGGTGTTTGCCAGCTAAACGGACCAAGCCGCACCGACTTCTCCGCTGTATGCCTCCTCCTTGGGTACAACTGACCGGCGGTCTTAAAGATTTTGGGAATTGACTTGCCCTAAACCCTAGCCCTCGCTTACACTCTCCCCTTAGTGGAGATAAAAGTCTCCACTAAGGGGAGACTTTTATTGAGAGGACTTTGTATGAAGCGAATTTGGGCGATTGCTGCCGGTATCGTATTGGCATTTATGGTGCTGGTGCCTCCGGCTTTTGCTGGGGATGCCAGTAATGGTGCGCAGCTTTTTAGTAACAATTGTGCGGCTTGTCATTTGGGCGGTGGCAATGTGGTTAATGCCGCCAAAACCCTGAGAATCGACGACCTTACCGCTAATGGCAAGGATTCTGTCGCCGCGATTCAAACCCAGGTCACCAATGGTAATGGCGCGATGCCTGCCTTTAAGGGCCGCCTCACCGCTCAGGAAATCGAAGATGTTGCAACTTATGTGTTGGCCCAAGCTGAAGGCGGCTGGTAGGCACTGGTGGCAAGGGGTGAGTCTGCTATTGCTGGTAGTCGGGGTCGGGCTGGGTTGCCCAGCCGCTGCCCTAGCTGGCCCCTTTCAACAGGGCATTACAGCGGTGCAAACCCAAGATTATGACGCAGCGGTGCAGGCGTTTACAGACGCCATCGCCCAGGCAGATCACGTGAATGCAGCCTATGGCAACCGCTGTCTTGTTTATCTCTGGCGCGATCAGCTAGCAGGGGCAATTTCCGACTGTACGGCGGCCCTACAACTGAATGACAATGCCCCTCAAGCCCATCTAAATCGGGGCATTGCCCATTACCGCTTGGGGCACTATGCCCAGGCCCAGGCTGATTTTACCCATCACCTCCAGCGCTGGCCCCAGGATGGGTTGGCCTACTACAACCGGGGGCTGGCGGAGTTTGCCGAGGGAGATGCAGCGGCATCGATCGCCGACTATCAAGCGGCTCTGGCCCATGGTGAGAGCTTTACGCATGTGGCGATCGCCGATATTTACAATGATTTGGGCGTGGCTTATCTCAGCCAGTTACAACCGACGATCGCCATCGCCTATTTAGATCAAGCGATTTTCTTGAATCACGATGATCCCCGTGCCTATTTCAACCATGGCTGTGCTTGTCACCATCGGGGCGATCATTTAGCTGCCCTCGACAGCTTTGAGCAGGTTTTAACCCTGGATCCGACCCATGCCGACACCTATCTCAATCGCGCCATGGTCAGGGGAGAGCTAGGCGATCGGGCTGGGGCCATTGCCGACCTACGGCAAGCCGAGCATTACTTTCAGCAGCAAGGCAACAATGTCCAAACCGAGCAGGTGCGGGCACTGTTGATTCGGCTGCAAAGACCGGCGATCGCGATCGGGTAGTGCCCCTACCCCACCCTTGCCTTTCAATATCAAGAGCGTGCCATTGACACCATGACTAAACATATACTGATTGCCGCCGCTGCTTTGACTGCCACCCTGGGGGTTGGACTGGCCTACACCCATACCCTGGCTAACCCCGGCCATGGCCACCATGGGGAACACACACCGACCACCGCTACTCCTGAGGTGCCCAGCGATGATGCCGCCGACCGTGGCCATGGTGACGATGCCCATGGCCATCACAGCACCCTAGAAATTCCGGCCCATCAGCCCGTCCCCACGGTGACCCTAACAGCCCACCCTGACCCCGTCAGCGGTTGGAATCTAGAAGTGGAAACAGAGCACTGGGTCTTTGCGCCCGAACGTGTCAATCAGTCTAGTTTGACCACTGAAGGCCACGCCCATCTCTATGTCAATGGAGAGAAGATCACTCGCCTGTATGGTCATTGGTTTTATCTGCCCAGCTTGCCATCAGGGGAACACACCCTCACCGTGGGCTTAAATGCTAACGGCCATGAGGACCTTGTCCATGGGGGGCAGCCCATTGAGGCAACGGTCACCATTGCAGCCCCGGAGTCATCAGCTGCGCCTAACCCCAGCAGCCACCAATAGGGATGAACGCGAGGGACATCTGCCTCTAAACTAGACGTGGCATTGCTGGGGGAACACCACCGTGGAAGTTGCGGTTATCGGCGGACTCGGACTACTCGCACTCGCGTATTTACTCGGGGCATTGCCCACGGGATATTTGGTCACTAAAGCCCTCAAGGGCATTGACATTCGTGAATATGGGTCCGGGAATACAGGGGCCACCAACGTTTTCCGCGTGGTGGGTAAGCCCGCCGGATTTTTAGTGCTGATCGTGGACTTACTCAAGGGGGTCGCGGCGGTGCTGTTGATGCAAGTTCTATTGCCTTTCCTAAACCCTGGCATTAACCCGCCAGCGACTGCTTGGTGGTTAATGCTGGCGGGGATTGCGGCCATCGTCGGCCATAGCCGCTCGATCTGGCTCAATTGGACGGGGGGCAAATCCGCCGCCACTGGCTTAGGGGTGCTGCTGGCTATGGCTTGGCCAGTGGGTTTAACTGTAGCCGGGGTGTTTTTAGCGGTTTTGGGCCTTTTTCGTATCGTCTCTTTAGGCTCCATTATGGCCGCGATCGCCGCAGTTGCCATGATGCTCATCCTGCAACAGCCCTTACCCTATGTGTTGATGGCGATCGCGGGTAGTCTTTACGTTATCCTGCGCCACCGCAGCAATATTGAGCGACTGCTAGCCGGTACAGAACCCCAATTGGGCCGGTGATGCAACATGGGTCTAATGGGCGTTGCCCCCAGGCGTCAGCGGTTATATTTTCCCCAGGATAGAAATGCCGTTACCACGTACAAAATGATGGCGGAGCCAATCACCGCTGGTAAGATGGGCACCCCTTGCACAGACCATTCCAAAATATCCAGGGAGAACCCATAGGTGGTTTTGGCATACTTCAGCGCCCATTCCCCCAGCCATACCCCAGCCAAGCCAATCACGAGCAAGCCAAAAATCTTGCCAGGAATTTTGCGGGGCAACAGCAGCGTTGCTAGTCCCGCACAGACAAAGGCAATCACCAATTGCACCAATAGTCGCGTGATATCCACTGCCATGATGTCCTTAATAATTAATGTATTGAATGGCGAGGGCTAGCTGCCCAGTTGACGAGATCGCTCACTGGCTGCGCGCACCGCTTCGATAAAGGCCGAACGTACCCCGGCGGCCTCTAGTTCGGCAATGCCAGTGATGGTCGTGCCGCCGGGGCTGGTAACTCGGTCCTTCAAAACCCCTGGGTGCATCTCTTGGGCTTGCAGCAGCTCTGCCGTCCCTTTCACCGTTTGAATCGCCAGTTGCAGCGCCGTTGCACGGGGCAACCCCGCCGCAACCCCACCATCCGCTAAGGCTTCAATCACCAATGCAATATAGCCCGGTCCTGAGCCCGACAAGCCCGTCACCGCATCCATCAGGGATTCAGGGACCGTAACGACTGAGCCCACTGCCGAAAAGATGGCTTCCGCCCATTCGCGATGTTTCGCCTCTGCCGTTTGACCTAGGGCGATCGCGGTCATACCAGCCCCTACCGTTGCTGGGGTATTAGGCATGGCCCGAATCACTGGGCATCCAGGCACAGTAGCGGTCAAGGCGTCTAGGGTCACCCCCGCCATGATCGAGATAACTAAGGGTGGAGCAGCGGCATCTATGGTGAGATTTTGTGCCACCGCAGCAAATACCTGAGGCTTCACCGCCAGTAGCAACACATCAGCCCCGTCGAGCACCTGATGGTTATGGGCAGTTGTAACCACACCATAGGTTTGCGCCAAAAATTGTCGGCGAGCCTCACTCGGCTCACCGACCCGGATGTCAGCAGCGACATAAATTCCATAGGACAAAAGGCGGGCAATGAGCGCTTCACCCATTACACCGCCTCCGATGACCCCTAGCGTTGTTGGCAAGTTGTGAACGTCCTTACTCTTCAGCAAAGAAACGAGATAGCGAGGGAGAGAAAGTTGCCCATCGTCAAGGGCTGCCCATCAAAACCTCAACCCGTTTCTAACAATAATCCGAAGGGATGAGGCTTACGCCATGCGCACCGCTTGATCAGCGGTCCAAGCGGGAGCGGGGGGAGCTTGGCGAGGATCAGCCATGGGCATTGGCGGTGCCATGGGTAACTCTTCCTCAACATCCGTGGGTGTACTCACCTGCACACAATTCGGTGTGAAGAGGAAAATACTCTCACCAATCCGCTCTTGGTGACCATCAATGGCGTAGGTTCCACCCGCCACAAAATCGACAGCCCGTTGGGCTTGATCGGGGTCCATGGTGGTCAAGTTCAACACCACCGACTTCCGTTCCCGCAAAGCCTGAATGGCTTGGGGCATTTCTTCAAAGGAACGGGGCTCCATGACGACAACTTCGGAGGCCCCACCAATCGATCCAGGCATACCAATCACATTACTTCCCATTGCAGTGAGTCCAGTTTCATTAGGTATCATCCGGTCGCGAACACGTCGACGAGCACGGGGCTCTTCGGGCTGCGGAGCGGTGACAGGGGGAGCTGCTTCCTCTTGTTGTTGGTAGAGGTTTTGATACTCTTCTCCGTCAATCTCGTCGTATTCGTACTCATAGTCAGCCGGGTCATTCAGGCCAACAAAGTCCCGCAATTTATTAAACAGATTGCTCACAACTTACACTCCAATACAACCTACACATCAGGGCAAAAGTCCCTTTGTGAAGGGAATAAATGATGCCAACGTGCCAAACGACAATTTAGTCTAATTGAAAGACCGGGGAATGGACTTCCCTAAGCAAGGATTTGATTCAGATGCACTTCACTAAAAGAGCTAGAACCCGTTAGTAAAGTGATGCTTTGATCAAACTGCCTATAATGTAGTCCACTTCTTGGAATTTGAGTTCACAGTATACATGAAATATCCAAAGGGGAACTGCTATTCATAATTAGTTAAAAAATCTGGAGATCCTTGGTGAGTATACCGTTGAGAGATTAGGGGCAGCACAATCTGGCGGATTTGATCAGATTTTCTGATCGATTAGCCATCGCCAATAATCTTACCCATGAATCATCATCATCTCAGGAGCAATCTGAAGTGGAGATAATCTCGCGATCGCCAAACAAGATTGTCCCTAACCGGACCATCGTTGCTCCTGCTGCGATCGCGAGGGAATAATCCCCAGACATACCCATGGAAAGCTCCGTTACCTTAATGCCTTCAACGCCATGATTATTGATTTGAGCAGCCAGGATGCTGGCTTGCTCAAAAACAGCTTGGCTGGCTGCCACGGCTAACCCAAAGGGGGGAATCGCCATTAACCCACAGATATTAATATGGTGAAGCTGACCCAGTTGGGGCAACGCTGCCCATAGATCACCCACAGAAAAGCCAGACTTATTCGGGTCTGGCATGAGTTTGATCTGTAGACAACATTGGGTTAGACAACCCGATTCAGTTGCATGGCGATCCAAGCGTTCCGCCAGCTTGAGGCTATCGACCGAGTGAATCCATTGGAAATGATTCACTGCCTTGCGCGCTTTATTTGCTTGTAGACGTCCAATAAAATGCCACGTTATGTCAGGCAAATCTGCGAGCTGTGCCTGCTTAGCAATGGCCTCCTGGACACGGCTCTCACCAAAATCACGAATCCCAGCGCCGTAGGCTACGCGAATCAAATCACTGGGCATCTTTTTGCTTACTGCGATCAGCCGCACGCCATCTGGAAGGGCGCGTTGGATGTCACGAATGCGATCTGTAATGGTGGCAACGGGTAAAACCGTCATTGAAAAGTCTGTTTATAAAGCGTCTGAAGACGATCATACTCACCCGATGAACCCAAGCGTCGCTGCACGCGCATTCGGTTTTCGAGCATCAGCCGCGCATCACTGCGGCTGATCGGGTCAAAAACCAACCCCTTGCGCTTATCGGAGTTCACCACAAAGAAGAGACGCTGAGCGTATAGAGTCGCAAATAGCTCACGATAGTCATCAATCATGCAAATCCTGAAGAGCATGCCAAAGTTTGGGTGGTTCAGGTAAGTTTCAGCACTCATTCAAAATGACTAATCTCTAGCGTTACAGTTTTCAACATTTCAACATCTTAAGTCTAACGAGGATCAATCGATCACGACATTCATCTTGCCAGGAGACCGTTTCCGGCTAAACTACCTGGCTATACTTGCCCTGAATCATCCAGCCACAGCTCAGAGAAACCAGCGTTCCGGAGAAACGCAATTCAGTATAATCACGGGCAGACGACGACTTTCGATAACCCACTAGATCAGGCAGGGTCATCGCCTGATGCCCAACACCTAAAATAAAACTGTATCAACGGAAACGCAATTAACCTTAGTGTGCGTTGCCTGCGAACCGCTGGGCGTTAAGATTTATGACACCCTTGCGCCTGGGGTACTGGCTGTATCTCCCAGTCCGCAAGGCTGCGTCGAAAGTGTGCTTTTCTGAATGCTTTAAATGCCTTGCTGCAATATCGTCACATTGCTGGTCAAGGATGAATTTAAAAGGGTACTAATGATGGGTAATCAGCCCGCATCGCAAATGGCTTTTAAAATAATGCTCAAACTTGTTCAGCCGTAGATGCTGAAATGCACAATTAATATGTATATGTAAAATAGCAGATGCTAAAACTACCAGCTATAGCTGACGAGGCATTATAAAAAGTCTGCCTTGATGACACTTGGAGAACGCAAAAACGCTATGTCGGTTTCGTTGATACGACGTCAATTGTTATGCGCAAAGGCAGATACAACCATACTGTTAGACTCTGCCAGCCCAAGGATGATATCTGCCTAAAACCGCTACCACAGCAGCCACCCAGCTAAATTAGTGGGTTGCAATCGACCCTAGCCTAGGCATCACTCTCAACATAGATGAATAGGAGGCCCATAACAGCAAATGCTGTGACCGCAAGCATCGGTACTAGAGCAACAGGCAGGAAAGAGGCCGCATAATTACCTAGCATAATTTTTGAAGTACCCATGAAATGTCTACTACTGAAGCTCAGATTACTACCAAACATAGGGCTATTGATTGATTGTCAATTTTTTTAACAAAGCTCTAAGGGGTGTGCATTTAGCTCTAATCTACCTGGTAACCCTAGTCTTTGTTGTTAGCTAGCCAAGGTCTATTACATAATTATGGTTCAGTCTGCAATTGATCCCCAGGTTGGGAACTTAGCAACACCGTTGAACTCTTCAGGCTTCTCAACGGCATTCATCCGTAATCTTCCTGCCTACCGGGCGAACCTCTCGGCACAACGGCGGGGGCTAGAAATTGGAATGGCTCATGGCTATTTCCTTTACGGTCCTTTTGCGCTTTTAGGTCCCCTACGGTCCACTGATTTGGCTGCTGAGGCGGGTGTCGCAGGTGCCATTGCGTTGGTCACTATTTTGACAGTTGCTCTATCTCTACATGGTTCGGTTCGCACAGGAGATGCGATCGCTACTATCACCACACCTGAGCCTCCCAAGGATTTTGGCACGCCTGAGGGGTGGAGTGAATTTGCCACTGGCTTCTTTATTGGGGGTTGTGGCGGAGCGTTCTTTGCCTTCCTACTCGCTCAAACTCCTGCTTTATTGTCTCTATAACGTTCTACAAGTTCGGCGTTGTGTAGACCGCTGAACTTGTAGAACGCCAAAAAACCGGCCCATGATTTTAGTGTCATGGGCCGGTTTTTTATCGGTCTACTGGCCTCACTTAATCCGGTCTATCGTTTAGCGCCGGGATCTGTTGAAGCTGGTGGTAGCATTCCAGCGCCATCGCGTACTGCCCTTGGGCTTCATAGAGGCGACCCAGGTGCTGCAAGAGTTGGGTTGCCTTCACCCAGTCACCCAGATACCGATAGTGATCTAAGGCATCACGGTAGGGTGTGATCGCGCATTCACGGTAACCCATCGCTTCATGCAATTGGCCGATGTGTTGCAGGATCGCTGCAGTCAGCTCCTGGGTGGTATCCGGGGGCAATTCTAGGCAACAATCTAGGGCCGCTTCGTAAGTGGCTAACGCAAACATAAAGGTCTTTTGCTGGACATAGACTTGCCCCAAGGATTGCAGGGCGATGGCTTCGCCCCTGGTGTCGTCAAGGCGATGGGACAAAACTGCGGCTTGCTCAAAGTTGGCTTGGGCGCTGGCCCAATTGGCCAAGTGAAAATGAGCCATCCCGAAGGTTTGTAGGGTTTGGGCCAGAGCTGACCGCGCCTCACAGTCTTCTAAAACCGCGATCGCCGCCTGCCCATAGGATAAGGACCGGCTGTATTCTGCCGTCGTTAAATGGACCCTAGCCATGGCCGATAAGCTCTGGCCCACCCCCGTTAGATCACCCCCAGCGGTGAATTGATGTAGGGCTCTATCGAGATGCTGTAAAGCCGATGGATAGTCAGTGCGTTGGCTCGCAGCCTCAGCGGCAGTCAAATGGTCATGCCCTGTTTGGCTAGCCGCTACGGTCTGAGGCTGCGCCGCAGCATCAAGATTCTCTGAATCTTTTTGTAGAGAGACGTCCCAGTCCGTCAGGGCTTGCGCTATAAATTGCAGGCTATTTTGAGCAATCTCGACAAGGCTGGCATTTCCTAAGGCCTGGGCGCGTATCAGCACGGCCTGAAAACAGGTGATGGCGGCGACAATATTCCCTTGGTCAAACTGTTGCCAGCCCTGGGTGATCCGCCCTTGGAGCGGTTGATCTGCCCTGGCCGTGCAGTATAACCAAGCTGCCAAGGTTGTAGATGCCGTATTGGTTAGCAGAGGAGTCAGCTTTGTAGAGCCCATGGTTGAGATTGCCTAAACATTGCACACAACAGGAACTACCGCTGGCGAGCCTCAGCTTATGCAAAACCGGAAAAATGTTACACATAGTAACCCATGCGGGGGGCATCAAATTTGATGCCCCCCGCATGGGTTGCGTTTGGCGCTTGAATGATTCCGCACCGATATCCCGGCGGTGCGATTGATCTACCCCAAACGTTCATAACTGTCTGGGTTGGCTTGCAGCACATACATGTCGTCATACTGCATGACCTCCCCGGTAATCCGTATCGAATCGGCCACCCAGTCCAACACGCGATTGTTGACCGCCTGACCGGCTGAGTCGGCAAGTAGGAAGTACATGACATCGCCGTCATTCTGTACACGGAAGACAGCGGGCACGCCACCACTGATGCAGCGGATCGCACAGGCCCGGTGGGTCTTGGTGTGCCCTGGCTTCATGATGCCGGGGTAACATTTGCCGTCGAGGATTTCGCCTTCCAAGGCATAGCTGCCCAAAGCATTACCTTCCTTGGGTTTGACCTCTGCCACACCGGCAGGTGGGTCAATGGGTTCGGCGGACTGGACGGCCACCATGGACAAGTTACTGCGAGAGACCAAGATGCCCTTGAGGTTGACCCACTGGCCTGCCTGATCCAAAATCTTTTGGGAAGGCCCAGCCTTATTGGTGGCAGAGAGGAAGTAGCGTGAGAAGGCGGGTCCGGTTTGGGTGTTGCCCGGTCTCGGCACAATGATGTGGGGGATCGGCTCACCCACCAGAAACCCCTCAAAGCTCTGGACCTGGAATTTGCCTGAGTTGAACTGGTTATGGATGCCCGGTAGCAACCAAGCAAAGGCCACCACACCGATCACCAGTAGGGGGATGACCTTGAACAAGAACCAGCGGTAGCTGGAGGGCATTTTGCTGTAATTGACGTAAAACTCGTCGTTGGGGGATGTGCTCATAGGAAGTCTCTGCAATGACGCGGTTGTTCGGTCAGTTCCGGCTGGGTCAGATGACGGCGGGGGTGACAGGGGTGCCGGGAGCATAGGGGATGGCCCGCACAAAAATGAGATCGCCCGCTAACCGCACATCAAAGGTGGGGATGAGCTCCGTAAAGGGCGGTGGCGAAGCGCCACAGTCTGGTAAGTACTGATAGCCATGCCAGGGGCAGGTAATGCAACCATCGATCACCTTGCCTTCCCCGAGGGGGCCATTTTGGTGCTGGCACACATTCGATACTGCCGAAATTTTGCCGTCGTATTTAAAGACCGCCACCCGTTCGCCACCAATGGTGACCACCTTGGCGCGGTTGTCGGGAATCTCAGCCACGGTACCGACCGCTACAAATCCATCGTCGCTAGGGGAGAGGGTGGCTTTGTCTTGCTTGATCTCGCGGCTTCCGGTAATCAAATGTAGGCCCACAATCCACACCAAACCGACCCCGACCGCAACGGTCATGCCAGGGTGGCGGTTACTTTGCAACGCCCCCAACACCACATGGCCGACCAAGAGACCATAGGCTGCGTAAACCCCCATGTGCAGGGCTTTCCACATCGGGGCGGTGAGGTTGACCAGCCAAAAATCATGGCTGGTGGCGGCCATCACAAACAGGATGGCGAGGGCTCCTACCCCCAAGATTTCAAACGGAAACTGGATGAAATCGCCGTAATGGCTATTGCCCACAAACAGGCTCACCAAAGGGTCGAGGTTGCCAAAGTCGTGGTACCAGGTAAGGGCACCGGTGGTCTTCAACGGCAGCAATGGAAGATTCAACCCCACGACATGGACCAGGGCTAAGAAAAACATCGTCACCCCCATGTGTCGTCGGTTAAACAGCAGGGGGTGGAACTTCGGGCTGAGACGACTCAGGGGACCAATGGACAGAATCACGTGGAGCAGCAAAAAGGCAGCGGAGCCATAGGCCCGGATCTGCACGCCACGGATATCTACATTGCTACCGATGCCTTTGGTCACGGCCATAAAGATGGCGATATAGGCAGCCACGGACACCCATAAAATGAGGTCGTAGATCAGCTTTTGTCGGTTCCACTGAATTGATTTATAGCCAACACTCATGGTGTCAATCCACGCAGGTTAAACAGTCAGAGAAAATTTGGGTCTTGTGAGCACAGTTGGCTGAGCGGCGGCGTTCGCCTTGCGTCTCCCGAAGGGAGAAAGCCAACGGGCGGTCTAATTCGAGAAGAGACGTGCTATTGGGTCATTTCGGCGGCGAATGGCGCAGCGGCCACAACTTGGGCTTGGGCTTGGCTATAGAACACCAATTGCCCACTTTGCCCTTCGAGTGCCGCTGGAATCTCAAACCGTCGTCGGGCATCACCAGCTAAATTGCCTAGGAGCACCGCTTCGTCGCCCAAGGTTTCGGGGGCCTCGCTACCGGCATCCCAATACACCAGCACATCCGCCACGCGGAGGGACTTTTTTGGGGTGAGGTCGAGCACTACCGAGCCATCGGTGAGGCGCAGGGTTGCAGCGGCAATGGTGACGCGGGCCACGGCAAAGCTATCGCTAGAGATCGCCTCACCCTCATCCCCCGTGGCAAAACCTGCTTGGGCAAATAGATCTGTTACCCCATCGGTGTTTTGCATGTCGTAGTTGGGCCGCAGCGCTAACCCTGCAATAAAGACGATGGGCAGAATCACCCCTAACCCGACAAAGCCGTAGAAATGGACTTGGCGTCTGGATAAAATCATCGGCGGCTCCTCATGGGTTGGATGCGGATTGGGCGGCTAAGCGATGGGCCGTGCGCTCGACCGGGTGGCGTTTACCGCGCACCAGCCGCACCGCAAACAATGGCCAAAAGACGCTCAATCCGGGCAAAATCAATACCCGAAACAGCACGTTCCAGCCTTTTACCGATGGATCCACCCGCTGGATGCCAAAGATAACGAAGGGTACCGAAAAGACCAGCCCAGCAAATAAATAACCCCGAACTATCTTGATCAGGATTTCTGCGATCGCGACCCCTACACCATCCACTATGGTCCACCTCAAGTCAGCATTCGGTCACATTATCAGGGAGATGCTCGCTAAAGCGGCGGCAGGTTCACAGTCTGTCAACTTTTCACCCTCCTGTAAGGTAAAGCGGGATCTGTGCTCTGTCTGCCTGAAAAAATCATGCTCTGTTGGCTGAGCCCGATCGGGACCTGCCAAACCGTCGCCAATTGTCTGGCAGCGCTCTGGCTGGGCTGCCCCGACGGAGTTGCCGGCCTCTATCGAAAGCTATGGCGCGACTTGTGACGACACGGATGGCGCTACGGAGGGGATGCAGATCTGGGCAGGCTTATCCCGACATTGGATCAACGAGGCTGGTCTAAAACTCAGGGCGATTGATCACACAATGGAGTGCTAAAGCGGCAACACTGGCCAACAGGGCCGCGTCGGGCACCCCACAGCCACTGAGCAATAGGGCCTGATAGCTAAACAAACAAGCCATCAGCGTCAAGCCAATGGGTTTGGTCAAAAAGTCGGCAAAGTCCGCTGACTGTTCTAGCAGTTCTAACAAACGTAGCAACCGATTTAGTATCGCCATGATGAGGTCTCCTGCTATAGAAAAGGACGGCCTTGGGTCTTGAGAAATCGGTCTTTTTGCACTCTAAACGCTTTACATCATCAAATCTGTAATTCGATTTACGAGCACGGACTGGGGTACTTTGCCAATAAAGGTGTCGGCAACGGTTTGGTCTGGGTTCACCAGGGCTAAGTGGGGGACGCCCTGTACCTGGAATTGCTGAATTTGATCGCGCCATTGGGGAGCGTCAATGTCGATCATCACGAAGTTGAGCGCTGGGCCAAACTGTTGATGAACGGTCGCTAGGGTCGGAGCCAAGCCTTGGCAGGTGGTACACCAGTCGGCGTAAAACTCGATCAGGGTGGGCTGGGGGTTGGCCATCGCTTCGCCATAGGGCATAGCGGTTTGGACACCGGCTTTGAGGGCCATGAGCCCTGACAAAGGGGATAAGTGGGAGAGGGGGGAAGTGGGCCGGGTTAAGGCGAATGCCGCGATCGCGAACACCACAATCACGGCTATCACCATTCCATATGTCTTCGGAAACCTGTTCTGATTAGGGAGTGGATTAGCGTTCATAGACTCTTTCCCCAGGGGTAAATCACGACAGGATTAAGCCAGCGCACACTTACTGGAAGTAGTAAGCCAGGATAATGTGAAACACCAACATGACGGCAAAGACGCATACAAAGAAAATGTGACTGACCAGCCAAATCGAGCGTAATCCCCGAATTAAAGGGCCTTTGGTCAGGATGTCATTGCTGCCAGGGAGCTTGCCAAAGCTGTTGCGGGCCGACTCTAGGATGCCCGTTTCAGCAACGACGCCGACGAGGGCAGTCAGGCTGGTGGCAAAGAACACCCAGAGAAAAACAGCGTTGAAGTTAAGGCCATTGGCCCCCAGGGTATGGACCAAGACCAGACCCACTAAGCCCACCCCCAGAAAAATATGTACACTGCGCCAGAGCTGCATCGACCCAGGGATCTTGATGCGGCCAATCCAGCTACGGCTACGCTTGCGGGCGGTGAGCATCACCTCTAGTAGTACAAATGCTAATGCCCCAAAGCCAGTGCCCTGCTTATAGAGTTCACCCCGCAAAAACCGATGCAGGTCAACCGATTGATCTCGCAGGACATCTAAGTAGCCCGCACTAAAGGCAAAGGGCAGGAGTAGCAAGGCGGTCAAGACGGTCAGGATGATCAGTGTCTTGAAGTTAGGCTTGACTCCCCCTGGACGCCGTTGGGGCGATCGCCGTTGGGGCGAAATTACGGTCAAGTCGGGCGTGGGCACCGTTGCCCTGGGCTGATCACCCGAATTGGAAACCGAGGCGAGGGAAAGTTGGGGGTCCAGGTTGCGTTGATTCTGGGGAAATCTGCTCATGGGCCTGGGGAAGTAAACGGTGATGGACGGTGAAAGGCTTGGAAGGATAACTCGGGAATTTAGGGACGATCTCAACGCCCCTATTCCCGAGTGGGTGTCACTAGGAGAGTGACCTGCTAGTTGTTAGCTAGCGCTTAAGCTCCCGCTAGGGGAAGGTTGATAACCACGCCACCCATGACATCATCAAGTTCGAAGACCTTGTCGGGGTAGCGCTCTAGATGGACAGGGTGGGTATTGTGGCAAGTGACGCAAGCTTCGGCAACGGCAGGGTCGGGATAAATTGCAGAATAGAACTGTTGGCCCGCAATTTCCTGATATCCCTTATATGGTTCGCCGGTGTCAATCACCTCTTGCATGCCGGCTTCTTCAAATTCCCCTTTAGGTGCCTGGTTGTCATTAATGTTCCAGGGGGAAATCAGACCAATGGTGAAGTTCCCATCTTCCGACGCTAGCTCGGCCCCGAGGCGGAACATCTGCGCCGGTAGCGGAATGCCATTGGTTTCTTGCCAAGCTTCTGTGGCTTCAGCTGTAACCACACCATCCGGCTTGTCGATACCTTCTAGTTTGGTTAAACGGCCAACCACATGCTTGGTATAGGCGGTGCGATCGGAAGCGGCCACGGTATGGATATAATCCACAACGACTTCTGGGGGGATCCCGCTGGCGGTTTCCCCGGAATCAGCGGCGGGGCCACCACCGCAAGCAACAGCCGTAACCGAGATCGCTAAAACAATCGCGATAAATGCAGTCGCTCGGGTAGTGATTTTACGTAGCCATCGATTGACAATAGGCATGAAAATGCTCTCCTTCTCAGAACGTTTAAGTTGTGTGTGTTGAGTCAGCAGCGTGAGTGTGGTCTGTGAGCCGGTGAGGCAGTTCGTGAGTACGAACACGGGATTGACGGACGTCGCTATTCATCACCTGAATCGGTCCGCTTTTCTTCAAAGGTGCGAACCATGTCAAAGGTTTCTAGCGACAGGCTGGGGGGCTGGTCAAAATTGGCCTCCACCAGGGCATCGTCAAAAATGCTGTTGTAGCTGTATTCCACGCCGTGGCAGTTCATGCACACCTCTTTCACCATGCGATCGCGCGGTAGCAGCGTATAGGTGTTGTTGTGGTTGACCAGGGTGATGCTGCTGTCCCCTTTCTTTAACTCATGGCGAGGCAGGTGACAGGTGGCACAGCTAACCGAACTGCCCGAGGGGCGCGGCAATGTGAGATCGGCGGCGAATAGCTCGGCATGGCGAGAATTTTCGTAATTGAGGGAATGGCTGTCGTTGTGACAGGTCAAGCAAGAATCCACCGCAGCCTGCACTGTATTGACCGAATGGGCGTCATGGCAGGTGGCGCAGGTCATCTGCATATCGTGGGCCTCAGCCTTCATGGGCAATCGCGCTAAGGCAGGGGTCAGCGGGGTTTCCCCTTCCCGTAGTCGAATACCGTGCTTGCCCAGCAAAAAGGTATCCACCGCTTGCTCGTGGCAGGAGCGACAACTCTCCTGATCGGGGTGGGCGACAAAGGCTTTGGTGGCGTCATCTTGGTGACAACTAGAGCAATTCACATCATTGAGGGCATGGGCACTGCCCTGCCAGAGTTGAGTGGTCTCATCCACCACCGCTTGATCGACCGCATCTCCCCAAGCCGGAGTGGCCCAGCCTACGGTCAGACCCAACAGCACCCACAGTGCCAGCACGCTTGACATCAGCCGTTTGTTCATGACCCACCCCCTAGAAACTCCTGTCCCAAATCTGGACTGGGGGCCGTCTCTAATTCGGTGAAAACCGCCCGCTCTGGCAACACCTGCACAGGCAGCATCGGCGGCTGATCTAGGTTTTGGCGAATAAAACCGGTCGAGATCGCGCGGTGATCGTGGTAGTTGTGGCACCCTGCTGTCCAACAGCCATCGGCGGTAAAACCGTTGTGGCTCTGGAGATCACCGTTGATGATGCCTTCGTGACAAACCATGCAGAGATCGGGTTGGAGATGGACCCCCCGGTCGAACATGTGGACATGCTCGTTGTGGCAGGTGGTGCAGGTTAGGGCCTCTAAATTGGCCAAGTCCCCAGCCCAGCGCGGATCCAAGAATTTTTTGGAGCCGTGCTCATCCTCGACTAATTCAGCCTCATGACAGCTCATGCAGTTGTCGTTGCTCACGGGCTTAAAGCCTTCGTGACAGGAGGCACAGGAGGTCTCGAACAGATAATGACCCACGGAGGTTTCTCCCGGCAAAAACACCTGCTTGTTGTCCAATGCGAAGGCCGCGATGAACCAACCAATCAGAGCGATGCAGGCGAAGATGATTGCTGTTTTGAGGTTGATGAGCGATCGCCAATCAAAGGATCGACCTTCACTTGCAGCCATGATTAGTCCTCTGATTCACCTTTTGGGCGTTCCATACAGCCGTGGGGCTAAATCAAGAAGGCTAGGATGATCAGTAAGACGACACCGCCACCCACGAGACCGGCAGCGGTACCCGTGCTGATATTGCTAGCCGGAGGTTCTGCGGGTATGGTCGCCTCCAACTTCACGTCATCCGGGGAGTAGTCGGCCCCATCTAGCATCAGCTCCGTAATGGATCCATAGGCACCCACCCATGCTTCTTTAACCGCAGGGGTCCAATCTGCACCCAAATATTGGTCAAAGGTTTTGAGCAGGGAGTTACCTACCAAAGGGTAGTGATCAGGTAAAGCTCCGTACTTCACATGGCGGGCACCCAACCCTTTGAGCGTGCTGCTTAATGCCTCCGGATTACGTAAATTTTCAACTACCGTGACCAAGCCCATCTTGAGCATGTTCTGTTGCTTAGACATATCCGTATGCTCAAACAAGGGTTTAGCCGCCGGATAATCTGTAAACAGGTTTTCGTAAAAGCTGGCGACAAATGCGTCTGCTTGGGGCTTGACCTTTTCAAAGCTTTCTTCTAGCAAAACCACGGCATCAGTTTCAGGTTCTGCAGGGGCCGCATTGTCTAAGCTAATTGCTTCCTTCGAGTAATCAGCCCCTTCTAACATGAGTTCGGTGATGGCCCCGTAGGCACCCACCCAAGCGTCCTTCGTCTCAGCGGTCCAATCAGAACCGAGGTACTGCTCAAATGTCTTCAGTAGACTACCGCCGACCAAAGGGTAGTGATCAGGTAAGGCTCCATATTTCACATGGCGAGCCCCCAAGCCCTTGAGCGCTCCACTCAAAGCTTCTGGGTTGCGCAAATTTTCAACCACCATGACCAAGCCCATCTTGAGCATGTTCTGTTGCTTAGACATATCCGTGTGCTCAAACAGAGGCTTGGCGGCTGGATAATCTGTAAATAGGTGGTCGTAAAAGCTAGCCACAAATGCGTCTGCTTGGGGCTTTACCTTTTCAAAGCTGGCTTCTAGCAGCTCAACCTTTAGCCCAGAATCTTGTGTGTCATTTGAAGTCATTGACCTATTTAATCTCCCAGTAACTTTATCGAGACCCAAAAGCAAAAGTGGATTGGTATATGCAGCCCTCAATCCAGGCAGGGCCTAAAGGTTTAAAACGTGTTTCCCATGATTTAAATCACCCACAGAAATCAATGATTTTGACATCTAAAAAAATCTTAAAATTCAAACCTTCAATCAATTTTCATTAGAGACCTGCACCAGCATTCCAGCAGGCTAGGGTGGCAGCAATCGGGCAATGAAGCCCCGTCGATTCACCGGTACTAGTTGAGTGTTGAGATTAGGGGAGGGAAAATTCGCTTTTTGTTACAGGAGTTACCAACCCCGACCTGGCAATTCGGAGATCGCGGACTAATGATGCGCTTTGCGCATGGTGTAGGCGGTCAGTTGAATGCGGATTTTGCATCGTTATCAACTGAGTTTTGCATGATGGGTGGTGGGTTTGTATCGATTGCTGCAAATGCATTAGGGCTCAGCGTCAAAGGTGATGGGACGAGCTTTGATGACAATTTTCAGATGCCTATGACATCTAGGTTTACCCACTTTTTGGGTTCAGTGCGGTTGGCGGTACCCCTATTGGCAGCGATCGCTGCCATCCTGATCGGAGCCACGTTTTACGAGTCTAATGTGGGCTCAGAGGTGGTTCAGCGGGAGATTTATAAGAGCGCCTGGTTTGGCGCATTAATGTTTCTGCTGGCGGTGAATCTAGGCATCTCTACCCTGAGGCGCTATCCCTGGAAAGGTCCTCGCAAAACCGGCTTTGCCCTAGCCCACTGGGGGTTGATTGTGATCATTGCGGGCTCAGCAGCCGTTATTCACATCAGCACGGAAGGGATGTTGCTGGTGCGTACCGACAGCGGGCCAAGCAACCAAATTCGAGTGACCGGTGATTTGCTAGAGGTGATCGCCCCCGATCAAACCCGCCAGCAAACGGACCTCTTTATCAAGGCAGATGGCACCGTTGTGCCCCCGATATTGGGGGATCTGGCCCTGGTGGGCTACAGCGACAGCGCCATCAAGACCGTCCGCTTTACCGATGATGGCCCGGTAGAGAACCTGGCGGTGCAGGTGCAGCTCCAGAGCGATCGCATGGGTCAGACCCTAGAGCGCTGGCTCGCCGTTGCCCCAGCCGGTTACCGGCAAATGGATATCGGTCCTGCCCATTTAGAAATTGCCCAAGCCCAGGACAAAGCCGAACTCACGCAACTGCTCAGTCCACCATCCAAAAATCCGGCCCCTTTTGGCATCTTAAACGTCGGGACCAGCAGTCTAGATGTTCAGGAAACCCTCGGGCAAACCCAGGCCTTGGCGAATGGCATCACGGTGGAATTGGTGAATGTCTGGCCTGACTTTCGGCTGGGCAGCAACAATCAACCCACTTCGGCTTCGGAGCAATTTCGTAACCCAGCGGTGCAGCTCAACCTCACCCAGGGGGACGCCCAAGCTCGGTGGTTTGTCTTTGCAAAACCGGAGCTAGAGCCCGTAAAAACGGGGGATGAGATGGCGATCGCGGTGCAATACGACGCCCCCACCGTCACCGTCTCAGACTATTTCCGGGTGGTGGCGGGGCCAGACCAGCAGCTCTATTACGCGGCGCTGTCCTCCAAAGGGTTTAAGTCCGGTCCCTTCGGTCGCGATGACGCGATTTCCCCCGGCTGGGCCGATTTCAAGATTTCCCTCAACCAGCGGCTCGACCATGCCCAGGTGCAGCGCCAAGTGGTGCCCGTCACCCCCGTAGCCAGCGGCACCCTTGCCGAAGAAGGAAATCCGGCGTTGCAGGTGGTCACCGCTGATGGCCAAGACTTTTGGTTGCCCTGGGGGGAACCCACTACCCTGGAAACCTCGGACGGCGATTACTTTGCGGCCTTTAGCCCTAAGCTGCTCGAATTACCGTTCTACGTGAAGCTGGATGATTTCATCGTGGAGCGCAACGAAGGCAGTGAATCGGTGGCCATGTGGACCAGCAAGGTCACCTTGTTTGATGCCAAGACCGATACGGCGGTGCGCCGTACGGTGTGGATGAACCATCCCACCTGGTTCCGAGGCTGGAAGTTGGCCCAGGCTTCTTGGAATCCGGGGGATCTCAAGCAGTCCACCCTGCAAATTAAGCGGGAGCCTTGGTGGGTCACCGCCCTGACCTGGATAGGGTCGCTGATGGTGGTGATGGGTATCGGTACCATGTTCTATGGACCTGGACTGATGAAAAAATTTCGGTCTGTCTCTAAAAAAGGCAATACCCCTGATACCCCCGATTCGGAGCCTGAGGTGGATGCAACCACCGATGGGGCAACCCCCACTATTCCGATTTTGGCCGTCTTCGGTAAATAGCAGTCTCTCTTGCTAACTTCAACTCCACTTTGCCCATCCAAAATTGAGATGACGACACCCACCATGAAAGGTCTATCCCTAATCAAATTTGTTGTCGGCTTTTGCCTGGGCTGCCTCCTATTGTTCATGCCCTTGAGTCAGTTTCAGTCCGACAGCCTAGAGTCGATGCGGACTCTGGCGGTGCAGTTGGATGGCCGCAAAAAGCCCCTCGACACCGTCGCCAAGGAAACCGTCGCCAAAATCCATGGTGCAACCAGTTATGAGCGGGCGGATGGCAGCAAAGAGGACTACCTCGGCACCTATCTGGCGATGTGGTTTAACACCCGCAACTGGAATGAAGAGCCCTTTGTATTGGTGAGCTATCGCCCCCTCAAGGAAGCGACGGGGTTAGACCTGGAGCGCAAGCAATTTACCTTTCAGGAGCTGATGACCAATGGGCCGTTGACTGAGATTGTGCGACAGGCCCATCAAAATCAACTCAGCGATCGCGATCTCAGTCGCGATGAGCGGGAGGCCCTCACCATCGAAGATCGCCTCAACCTGCTATACCAATCGGTCGGCGACAATACGCTGCCGATTGTGCCCCACCCCGAAGACATCAAGGGTAAATGGGCCGGACTCAATGAAGCGCAGCAGCTCTATGACCCCGAAACGGTGGCTCCGCTGATGGCCCAATTCGCCATGATGCAGCAGGCGCTCTTGCGGGGTGGGGATACCCATTTATCTATGATTGGTACCTTTGCGACGGAACTCAAGCAAGGGCTCACAGATCTGAGTACAGCCATTTATCCCGCCGATGCCACCCTGCAACGGGAGGTGAATTTCAACCATTTCCATCCCTTTGCCAAAGCTTGGCAGCTCTACGCCCTGGCCTTTGGGGTGATGTTGGTGAGTCTGTGGGTGAAGCCTTGGGACCTGTATTGGAGTGCGATCGGCCTCTTCACTACGGGGATTGCGGTGCAGAGCTATGGCTTCTGGTTGCGGATGCAGATTGCCGGTCGGCCCCCGGTCACCAATATGTATGAGTCGGTGGTGTGGGTCGGGTTTGGGATTGCGGCGATCGCCCTCACCTTCGAACTCATCTCCCGCAGTCGCTACTATCTCTTGGCCGCTGCGCCCTTGGCGGTGGTGTGTTTGGTGTTGGCCGATAGCCTCCCGGCGGTGCTAGACCCCAGCATTTCGCCCCTGGTGCCGGTGCTGCGAGACAATTTCTGGCTCAGTATCCATGTACCCACCATTGCGCTGAGCTACGCCAGCTTTGCGTTGGCCCTAGGGTTGGGCCACGTTACCCTGGGGAATTACCTGTTTTCGCCTGGGGCCAAAAAGCGAATCAAAACCCTGTCGCAGCTCACCTATCGGGTGTTACAGGTGGGGATTTTGCTGCTGACGGCGGGAATTATCCTCGGCGGCATTTGGGCGCACTTCTCTTGGGGCCGCTTCTGGGGTTGGGATCCCAAGGAAACCTGGGCCTTGATTGCCTTGCTCTGCTACCTAGCGCCGCTCCATGGTCGGCTGGTGGGCTGGATCGGGGATTTTGGCATTAGCGTGGCCAGCGTCGTGGCCTTTAATGCGGTGCTGATGGCCTGGTATGGGGTGAATTTTGTGCTCGGCACGGGTCTTCACAGCTATGGCTTCGGCACTGGCGGTTCAGAGCTGTTTCTCGCCTCAGTCGTCGGCCTCGATCTGTTGTTTGTACTCGTCGCTGCCGCTCGTCATTATGGTTGGCTGGGGGGTGCTGATGCGCTCTCTACGGCTGAGAACAACGGGTAATACTCACGACTCATCCTTCGCGACGAAAAGTAGCCCATCGCACCTTGTTATTTCACGGGGCGATGGGCCACTTTTGGTTATGGGCTCCACTAAGGAAATTGCGAGAACTAAAATACCGGCGGTCGGGCTAATGGACTGACAAAACAGCCTGCCATCCCAATCCTGCATGGGGTCAGGAGACCTGCCCCCTACCCTTGACGAAATCTTCGTAGGGGAGCGGTTTTCGCGCCCAATGCTGGTATGTTCATTGCCCGAAATTGCCTGATAAAGCTGCCATTGATCCGGGCTGATGCTAAATGTATATAGTTAATTAGCTTCGTTCTGGCCTTGGGCAGTTCTGCTAAATTTCCATCATTAGCAAGAACACTCAAAATTCTGAGCGGTGCTTACGATTAAACGAGAGACATTTCCCTTGGGTGGACAGCTTCTTCCGAAACGGTTTGGCAGCTTTCATGAAAAGATCCGCACCTTCAGTTCCAACTTTTGATTCAATGCTATTGCCCACCGTTAAAGCCCTGAAGGTATTAGGGGGGTCTGGCACCATTGCAGAGATCTACGAACAAGTCATACAACTTTTAGACCTTCCTGATCAGGTACTTGAAATTACTCATGGCAACACATCGCAGAGTGAGGTTGAATATCGACTTGCATGGAGCCGTACCTACCTAAGAAAGTATGGTCTGCTTGAGAATTCAGCACGGGGAGTATGGTCTCTAGTCTCGACCTCGATTAACCCAAAGGAGCTTGATTCAAAAAAGATAGTCAAATTTGTTCGAGATGCTGAGAAAAATAAAATAATCTCTTCCAATTCATCAGATGACTCTGCTGAAAGCATTGAAACTTCAGATGCACTTGCGTGGCATCAGCAGCTTCACCAGGTATTGTTATCCCTAGACCCATCTGCATTTGAAAGATTAACTCAACGCTTACTGCGTGAGTCTGGCTTCATCCAAGTACAAGTGACAGGCAAGTCTGGTGATGGCGGTATTGATGGTGTTGGAATTGCCCGAATTAACGGCTTCCTCAGTTTTCATGTTCTTTTTCAGTGCAAGCGATATCAAGGATCGGTGACGGCGAGCCAAATTCGAGATTTTCGAGGAGCAATGCAAGGGCGAACAGATAAGGGATTATTGATTACAACCGGTACGTTCACCCGAGATGCAGTCAAGGAAGCAACACGAGATGGGGCTCCACCGATTGATTTAATAGATGGGGAGCAGCTCGTACAACGTTTGAAAGAGCTAGGGCTTGGTGTCAAAATAACCTTGATTGAATCTATCGATATCGATTCTGAGTGGTTTGCAAAGATCTAATTTCTCTTGCAATTAGCTCTCAGTATGTTGGAACGGATGGCCTGAAATTTTATGTTGGTTTACTGTTCCATTACATACTTTCAAATTAAGCAAAGATCATGGGGATGTACTACCCCAAACATCTAAAATACTTGTTGATCGTGTGCTTGCCTACAAGGCAGCTTACTCTCCTCATGAAACGCTCTAATAAAGTCAAAAGCAGTCAGTAATGGCATCGATGCACCAGTAGAGCGTGAAGCACGTTGCGCGTTGACAAAGCTCAACATTAACCACCACGCAAGTGGGGCGATAAATCCATGTTGTCCCGTGACGCAAAGCTAAAATTGTTAGCCTAGGCTAAGCCGCGATCGCCCAAGACTGGCCCCAGCCATCGCCATGGTTCTCCACTTCGACCCCAAACACTGCCTGCCCTCCTCCTATGAGTTGCCCGACTCAGACGACACCCCCGTAGATAATGAGTTGCAGAATCTGATCCCAAATCTGTTGGGGGTGATCTTGGCCATGGCGTGGCCCGATCGCACCGACTGGTTTTTCGGCGTCGATATGGGCATCTACTACGACCCCAAGCAACCTGCCCTAGTCCCCGATGGGTTCCTGAGCCTGGGCGTCGATCGCTACGTCGGTGAAGCCGGTCGCCTCAGCTACGTTTTCTGGGAAGAAGCAAACATTGCCCCCATACTGGCCCTAGAAGTGGTCTCTAAAACCTACGGCGGCGAGTATGAGAGCAAGAAAGATAAGTACGCCGACCTCGGCATTCGCTACTACGTCGTTTATCAACCCAACCCGCGCTCTCGCCGTCAGCGCCAGCCCCTAGAGGTCTATCAGTTGGTGAATGGGACTTACCAACGTTTAAGCGGGAATCCCATCTGGTTGCCGGAAGTGGGCTTGGCCCTGGGCCGCGATCGTGGCAGCTATTTGGGCTATGAGCGGGAGTGGTTGTATTGGTATGACCAGGCCGGGAATCGACTCCTGACGCCCGAAGAAGAGATCGAGCAACAGTCCCTTCGAGCAGAAGCGCAACAAGCACGAGCAGAAGCGCAACAGACACGGGCTGACGCGCAACAGGCACGGGCCGAGAAACTAGCAGCCCAGCTAAGAGCGTTAGGGATTGATCCAGACACGATGGCATAGGACAACCGCGAGCCATCCTTGAAAACCTTGGGCCTGTGAGGGACGTAACATTTTGAGATGTTCCAGGGGAATATCATGGCGGTGGGGTCAGGAAGATTTGCCCTGTCCGCTAACCAACCAGACTTTAGAGGGGAGAACGCCATGAAACGACGGGATTTTATGAACTGGATCGGGCTGGGGGCTTTGGCCACTTCGTTGCCCGTCGCGATCGCCGCCTGCCAATCTGAGACCGCCGCCCCCCCAGCGGATGCCCCCGCTGCCGACGCCCCTGAGGTAGATTCCACCCCCCGTGAGGATGGTTTTGCAGCGGTCGGCACTGTGGCCGAACTAGACGCAGCTGGCTCCCTGAGCGATAAGAGCTTTCAGGGTCAGCAAGTGGTTGTTATCCGTGACCCCGCTGATGCGGCGGCGGTCATTGCCCTCAATTCCTTCTGTACCCACCAGGGCTGCACCGTCGCCTGGGAAAGCGACACTGCTACATTGGCCTGTCCCTGCCATGGCTCTAAATTTGCAACGGATGGATCTGTCACCGCAGGCCCTGCCCCCGATGCGCTGGGTGCGTTTGAAGCCAAAATCGAAGACGATCTGGTGTTGGTTAAGGTCGGTTAGGCTCGGTTACTGTGGCCCAATTAGGCAGATTTCTGCGCGGGGGGCTACTGTGTGCCCCCCTTTAGTCATCAATGTCCTGGCCAATCATGATTCGGTGGCCGTCTACCGTCCGTAGGCCAAACTCCCGCATGCCCCAGGGTTCGTCCCGCAAGGGTTTGATGATTTCTGTCCCATGGGCCAATACCCGTTCGTAATCGGCATCCACATCGTCCACGACGAAATAGCCAAAGTAGGAATGATCCCCCAGTTCAC